>JBGPZS010000219.1:0-6670 GCA_041493865.1 Terriglobia bacterium | reverse complement strand
TCTAAATGCTGTGCCGCCAGCGTGCAAGCCCGAGAGAATATGGTAAATCGCTAATTTGGTAATTGAGAAGGGCCGATAAGATCACGCCCCTTCCGCGTACTTGCAGACCCAGCGTAGCTCATTGACCAAATTCGTCACCGCTTCTTGAACGCCACGTTCACCAGCAACTTGTCGCCTTCTATATCGACAACGTTGCAGAAGGTGCGATCACCGCGCCTGGTGAAATCGAGCCCAACGCGGCTGCCGCCAACCCGCATGTTGCGGATGCTGAGATGGTCAAGAAAATCCGGTAGCGACGGGTTCACAACGTTCAGTTCTTTTCTGTGAGCACTGGGACGGATGCCGAGCACCGACATCAGCAGGAGAAAGACCGCGCCTGAGGCCCACGCCTGGGGCGAGCAGGAAACCGGGTACTGCACCGGATCGTCGTGTTCGCGCCTCTCGATGCCGCAGAAAAGCTCCGGCAAGCGGTAATCGCGGAACTTGAGCGCCGCCTGGAAGAGCGCGGTAAAGAGCCGGTTCGCGGGTTCACGAAATTCATAGAGCGCCATACCGTGGGCAATCAACGAATTGTCATGCGGCCAGATCGAGCCGCGATGGTAACTCAACGGATTAAAAATGCGCTCCTCGCGCGAAATGGTGCGCCAGCCCCATCCTGAGAACATGTCATTGCGCATGAAACGCTGTGTGACGGTCTTGGCACGCTCCTGCGGCAGCATGCGCGTGAAAAGCAGCTGTCCGGGGTTCGATGAGATCACCTGCGTCTGTCGCTTGTCTCGGTCCAGGGCCATGGCGTAAAAACCAAGTTTCGGCATCCAGAACGCTTTTTCGAACCTCTTGGCCATCTCCGCCGACTCTTTTTTCAGTTTGTCCGCGGTCCTGGTGTCTCCGAAGGAGCGCATGAGTGAGGCCATTCTGTACTTCGCCTCATAGACGTAGCCCTGCACTTCGCACAATGCTATCGGCGCTTTGGCCACCTCGCCGTCGCGATGCATGATAGCGTCCCAGGAATCCTTCCAGCCTTGATTGACCAGCCCCTTGGGCGAGCGGCGCAGATATTCCACAAAGCCGTCGCCGTCCAGATCGCCGAAAGAATCAATCCATTCCAGGGCGCGATAAGCGTGCGGGAGCATGTCTTTCACCAGTTGCTCGTCAGCGGTCCAGTTGAAGGTCTCACTGAGCAGGATGAGCCAGAGTGGCGTCGCGTCAACCGATCCGTAATACGGGCCAAAGGGCATCTCGCCGGCGCGGGTCATCTCGCCCTCGCGATACTCGTGCAGGATCTTGCCCGGCTCTTCATCGCGCCAGTCGTTCTTCTCCTTGCCCTGGTGCATGGCCAGCACGCGCAGCGTTTCGGCGGCAAGCCGCGGGTTCAGCATGAGCGACTGGTAAGCGGCAATGATTGAGTCGCGGCCAAACATGGTGGCAAACCAGGGGATCCCGGCAGCGATCACGCGTTCGTTGGTCTCAGGAATCTGCAGCGCATGAAAGTCGCCTTTCGAGGTCCCGACCATCGCGTTGAAGATGCTGTTGCTGGAACTGAAGCTGCTGGAGTGCGATGCCCATTCCGCCAGGGCCTCACGGCGCACGCGCAACTGCTGGGCAAAGTCAGGGCGCCCGGCTCGCGAGCGTTTACCCTCAACCTGGGGCACGATAGTGGTATGAAGCTGGAAACACTTGAACGGAGGCAGGCGCAGCTTCCAGCGCGCCGTGGTGCCCTCTACCAGTTCGGGTTCAGGCGAGAGATGGATGATGGTCTCCCGCGCGATGCGGTCCAGGCCGCAATAATGAAAAATGATGGAATCGCGGCGCACGGCCGGTTGGTAATAATGTCCGGGCTTGTGCCGCGCAACACCGCGCACCTGAAACACGTCAATGAAATCGGCCTCGTAAGCCAGTTCAATCACCAGCTCCAGTTCCTGGAAGTTGAAATTCTCGAAAGAAAAATTGTCATAGAGGATACCGGACGATAACAGTTGCTCACGGCGGATGTGCACCGTGTTCTCTGGAATCTCATAGGTCTCGCGCATGGTGCTTTTGCCGGTGGTGAGTTCGATCTGGGAGGCAAACGTCTGTTCCGTGCTGGAAGAGAGCACCACGGTCCGATATCCGTCAACGCGAAGCTCCAGCCGGCTGAGAAAGCGCGTATCGTCATGGAAAAAACCGACGTCGGGCGCCCCCGGCGGCATGATGTCACCAGCAACGGTGGTGGAAAGGAAGGTCTTGCCGTCAATCAGCGTGAGATTGTTGACTTTGCGCGGCTCGGCGTTCTGATAGACCAGCCGTGGCTCAGGATACGGGGCGACGATCTCCACCAGTTCGGAGTGGGCAATGATCAGTTTCGCGCTCATGCCGGGATCTGCTCCGTCTCGGCCACCCCATTACGAAGAATTTCAGTGTAAAGATTGATGTAATCCCGCGTCATGCGCTCCACGGAAAACAATTCTTCCATGTAGCCGCGGACCGTCCTGGCCGGGACTTTCAGGTTGCGCGCACACCGGGCAAGCTCAGAGGCGCTCTCCCGTACGTGCCCGCTCACACCTTCCTTTACCACCTCCCGGACAGACCCGCGGGGCGTGGCCAGCACCGGCGTTCCGCAAGCCATGGCTTCGATCATCACCAGGCCAAAGGGCTCGTCCCATTGCACGGGAAAGACCATGGCCAGCGAATTGCCCAACAGTTCAATCTTCTCTTCCATTCCCACTTCGCCCACATACTCAATGAACTTGCCGTCCACCTGCGGCTTTACCATGGTCTCCCAATAGTTCCTGTAGATTGGCTGCACTTCGCCGGCGATCTTGAGCGGAATGCCGGCTTTCTTTGCGATCTCGATCGCCAGGTGCGTGCCCTTGGCGGGCGCAATTCTCCCCAGAAAGCTGAGATACTCTTGCTTCTTCTCCTGCACCGCGTAGAGCGATGGGTCGATCCCGTGATGGATGGTCCGTATGCGCGGCAGGCACAGCTTTTCACCCTGAAAGCTGCTGATGGTGACGTAAGAAACTGCGGGATACGCCTGGTAAAACTCCGCCAGCGCCGCGTCATACGTGTGGTGCACGGTATAAACCATCGGGACATCCGTGAACCTGGCAAAGCTCAGGCCGGGAGCGCTGTTGACGTGCATAAGATCGGCGTCCTGCGCCGCTTCCTTGACGGCCCAGGCAAAATGATTCAGGCCCTTCAGCGTGGCTTCCACGTCACCCTGCAGCGGCCACTCACCCTGGGGATAAAGCCAGCGGACGGGCACGTCGATTGTGGATTCACCGTTGGCATACACGGTCACATCAATCTCCCGGAATTGGAGCCCGCGGGCCAGCTCGGCGACAAACAACTCTGTGCCTCCGTATTTTTTTGGAGGCACAGCTATGAACGGAGGTGCGATAAGGGCGACTCTCATGGGCTTATGCGGAGCAATAAGTAAGATGCGGAATCCGACTCTGGTGGGAGAGAAACTTCTCTGTTTTCGCCCAGGCGTTCGGGGGGATTTTTTGCAAACATACAAACGCGCGGTTCGAATCATCGTAGCGGCAAGTGATGGTGCAGCGCTCTGCCTTACATTGTCGTCAGCGCTTTGGCGCGTTTGGTCGAGCTGCCTGCAATCTCTACCGCGAGCTCAAATTCACTCGCGCGCACATCACTGGTGTGGCTGGCAAGCACGCGTTCCCGGGCCGCGCGACCGATGCGCCGAAGTTCAGCCGCATCGTAATCTACCAGATAGCGCACAACGTCATCGCTCCCCGCGGGCAGCAGGATTTCCCTGGCAGGAGCCAGGAAAGTTTCCAGACCAGGCCAGTTATCGGAAGCGATGGCAGAGCCGCAGGCCGCAGCCTCAAACAAGCGCACCGAGGGCGAGTATCCGGCCAGCACCATCTCGCGCCGCGTCACATTGAGCGTCACGCGTGAAGAGCTATAGAGTCCGGCGTGATGGCGCGGGCCCAGGTGCATGATGCGTTCCACGTTCACAGGCCATTCGATCTGAGAAGGATACTGGGGCCCGGCCACGATGAATTTTTTGTCTCCCAGCCTGCGCGCGGGAGCACAAAGTAGTTCGTCGATCTTGGGCTGGCGATCCGCCGCGTACGTGCCCATGTAGCTCAAGTCGCACGCAAACCGGGGTTCCGCGGGAAGCTCGCGGTGCTTTTCCGGATCGACTGAGCAATAAAGCGGCACCGCGAAAGGTGTCCCGAATTCCTCCTCCAGCCGCTTCAACATAGGGCCGCCGGTAAAGCTGAAATAAATGTCCAGCTCAGGAAGATGCTGTTGCAGCAGATACTCCGCGCGTCCGCGGTCTTTGAGATTTCTTACCGTAACCGGCGTATCGATGTCATAAAAAGCCTTCACCGGAACGCGGGAAGACAGCACTTCCTCCAGCGCGGCAATGCCGTCAGGGAAGTACGAGCCGACCACCGCGACGTCTGAGTCACCGAGCTCAGCCCGCACCATGGGCAGAACCTCGTCCCAGCTTGCAAAAACTCTTACATCGCAATACGGCGGGTGAGGCAGGTCGCGATTGTTCTGGTACCACTCCAGGTTATGTTCGAAAAAAACAATACGGTGCCCGCGGCGATGCAGCGCCTGGCACAGCGCGCGAAACGTGGTGGCGTGCCCATTGCCCCACGATGAGGTGATCGAAAGTCCAAAGATGGTCAGCTTCATAAAGTCAGCAATCAGCCATTAGCGTTTGCACATTTTCTCCGAACAGCGGTAGTGAAGTTCCAGGAAATCTTGAATCATGTTCAGCTCGCCGTACGCTCCGCGCAGACACTCTTAATGATGGCGTTGACCTCCTGCGCGCGCAGAGCATATGTATGGTCACGCAAGGCCCGTTGCCGCATGTTGGAGCCAGTTCTTTTCGCCACGTCCTGAGAGATGCTCCGCAAACAGGACACAATCTCTTCCGCGCTACCGGCCACCAGGATCTCTTTCTCCGGGACAAAAAACTGCTCGATCCCGGTCCACCGGTCAGTCACCAGGCACGCACCGGCGCCCGCCGCTTCAAAGACGCGCGTGGGCGGCGAAAAGCCCACGCCGGCCATGGAATCCCGGTTGATGTTGAGTACCATCCGCGCGGAGCAGTTCACCCGGTTGTGATCGCCCGTACCAACATGGCCAATCCAGCGGACGTTCGCGGGCAGCCGCTTGCCGCCCCAGCCTTCTCCACCCAGGGCAAACTGGCAATCCGGGGCCAGCTCTGCTGCACGAAAGAAAAATTCTTCTACGCGACGCTCACGGTCGGGCAAACGGTGCCCAACAAACAACAGGTCGCAGGCTAAGCCCGCGTCCGGCGGGACGGGATAGTGCGTCTCGGGATCAAGCGCGTTATAGATCGGATGACAGTTCGGCGCTCCCAGACGCTGATAGTGTTCCACCACCGGAGATCCGCCGCCATAAGTGAAGATGAAATCATATTCGGGGATGAGCTTGCGAAATGCATCTGCGGGATTTGCTTCCACACGCGCCAGCGTGGCAGGCGCGTCCACGTCCCAGAAGGCGGTCCTGGTATTTTCTGAGCGGCACTCAAGGACTTTTTCTTCCAGGAGCTCGTCAAAAACGCCGACGCCACTGTGCTTGATGACCAGATCGCATTCGGCTGCCTGAGCGAGCAGCGCAGGAACATCTTCAGCACCCTTATAAATGATGCTGTTTACGTAAGAAAAATCACCGGCATCGCGCTTCTGCTGGCGGCCGTAGGCGTCCGGTTCAGCGAATGTGACTTGGTGGCCCAGCGCATGGAGCTGCTTATAGATGCCGCGGTAATACGTGGCCGCCCCATTCCAGTAGGACGACGTGATGCTGGAGCCAAAGGAAAAAACTCTCATCCGGCAATTTCCTCGCAGATCGAAATCAGCTCTTGCGCCCGGTGCGCGCAGGTGTGGCGGTCACGGATGGCCTTCAAACCATTGCCGGCAAGCTGGTGGCGCGCCTGCGCGTCGTGCAAAAGATGCCGCAACTGCGCGGTCATCTCTTTGCCATCCTGCGTGACCAGGTAGTCCTCGCCCGGGTGAAACAGCCTTTCTTCATCACTCCAGGGGGAGCACACCAGGGGGATGCCGCAAGCCAGCGCCTCAAAAACGCGAATGGTAGGAATGCCGGCGAGCCCGTTGGCGTATTGCCGGCGGGGAATGTGAACGCTGACCATGCTTTCAGCATAGACCTGTGGCGAAAAAATGTTAGGCAGGTAGCCGCGATATTCAATGCCGGCGGCCTGAAGTTTCTGCAATGCAGTTTCCGGATAGCGCACACCGTGCGCCACCACGCGTGAACCGGGCAGCGATGTTGCCGGCGAAACCAGGAACTCTTCCAGTTCGGCGGTGCGCTCCTCATCGCCCCAGTTGCCGATCCAGATTACGTCGATCTCTTTTTTTCGGTGCAGGGGACGGAACTGCTCCACGTCGGCCGCCTCATGGAAGGTCCAGACGCGGCGCACTCCGAATCCGTCGGCATAGATGCGCCGGATGGATTCGCCAAAGGCAAGAACTCCATCCACCAGGTGCAAATGGAATTTCAGGACCTCGCCGGCGCGGGTGTGGGCGCGATGATGACTGTCATGAAACAGAGCGATGAACCCAAACTTCTTCTTGAGCGCGAGCACACGGTTTACTACCTGCGGATCGTTCCACTCGTGCAGCAACACCACATGGGTCTCTCGCAGCTCTTCTTCCAGGAATTGCTG
>JBGPZS010000362.1:0-4632 GCA_041493865.1 Terriglobia bacterium | reverse complement strand
GACCTCGGCATCGATGGCCAGCCCATGGTCTATCTTGACCTCACGCATATTGATCGCGAGACGCTCAACCGCAAGCTGGAAGGGATACTGGAGATTTACGAGAAGTTTGTCGGCGACGATCCGCGCGAAGTGCCCATGAAGATCTTCCCCGGCATGCATTACACCATGGGCGGCCTCTGGGTGGACTACAACCAGGCCACCAACATCAAAGGCATCTTCGCGGCCGGCGAGTGCGAATACAGTTACCATGGCGCCAACCGCCTGGGAGCGAACTCGCTCGTTTCCTGTATCCATGGCGGCTTTGTCGCCGGGCCACAAGCCATGTTCTACGCCAGGCACAACCCTAAATCCACTGATGGCGTGAGCAGTACGGTATTTGAAGCCGAACGCAAGCGCCAGGAAGACGCCAATGCCGGCCTGCTGGGATCGAGTGGCTCGGAAAACCCATTCCGCATCTGGCGCGAACTGGGTGAGTTGATGACCCGCAACTGCACCGTCATTCGCTATAACAAGAACCTGCAGCAGACTGACGCCAAGCTGGTTGAACTGCTGGAGCGCTTCAACCACATCAACCTGAGCGACAAGAGCCAGTGGGCGAACACATCGTTCGTCTTCACGCGGCAGCTTTACAACATGCTGCAGCTTTCGCGCGTGATCGCGCAGGGGGCGGCGTTGCGGAATGAGTCGCGCGGCGCGCACTACAAGCCGGATTTCCCCGACCGCGACGACAAGAACTTCCTGAAGACGACAAAAGCGTACTTCGCTCCAGATGCCGACGAGCCAAGATTCGAGTTTGAACCAGTCGATATTTCTCTGCTGCCGCCAAGGCCGAGAAGATACGACACGGCGAAATAGTTATTAAACATCCCGAGCGTAGCGAGGGAGCCCTACTGGCCAGAAGGACATTGAGCGGAAGCCTTTGAAACAGGAATGCGAACAAAAGTTATGAGCACGGATAGGGATCCCTCGCTTCGCTCGGGATTTTAGAAAAAATGGACCAGCAACAACAACGCAGCGCATCGCCGAAGTTTTACAAGAATGCCGCGATTCTGTTCTGGGTAATCGGCTTCATCTTGTTGTGGCAGGCGATCGCGCATCGTGACTGGGCGTATGGCGCCTTTGCCGGCATCACGTTCCTGAACGCTCTCATGACGACGCTGAAGATTATTTCTCTACGGGAGACAAAATAGTAATGGCCCAGACGCTCACTCGGAAGACCGTCACTCTCAAGATCCGACGCCAGGAGAATCCCAAGTCTACACCGCGCTGGGAAGAATTCGAACTTACCTGGAAGCCGGGGATGAACGTGATTTCGGCCATGATGGAGATCGCCGCCAACCCGGTGACGCGCGACGGCAAAGCTACCACGCCCATTGCTTACGACTCCAACTGCCTGGAAGAGGTCTGCGGCTCCTGCGCCATGCTGATCAACGGCAAGGCGCGGATGGCCTGCTCGGCGCTGGTCGATAAGCTGGAGCAGCCGGTCCGTCTGGAACCATTCAGCAAGTTTCCCATCGTCCGTGATCTGGCCGTCGACCGCAGCGTGATCTTCGAGAACCTGAAGGCGGTAAAAGCCTGGGTGCCGGTGGACGGCACCTATGATCTTGGCGCCGGCCCGCGCATGTATCCCATCGAGCAAGAAGAGGCTTATCCGGTCTCGCGTTGCATCTCCTGCTGCTGCTGCATGGAAGCCTGCCCGCAGTTCAATGAGGACACCGGTTTTGTTGGCGCGGCGACGATTGCCCAGGTCCGGCTCTTCAACCAGCACCCTACGGGCAAGGCGCTGAAACACGAACGGCTGCAGGCCCTGATGGGAGATGGCGGCATTCAGGAATGCGGCTTCGCGCAGAACTGCGTGCAGGTCTGCCCCAAGGACATCCCTCTCACCAAGGCCATTGCGGACACCGGCCGCGAAGTCATGAAGCAGGCGATCAAAGACTTCTTCCGCGGCTAGCCCTTCCCCCAACGACCAACAGCTTTCCGTCGTCTGCCTAGTGAAACCAGGCTGGGTGCGGCGAAATGAAGATCCATCGCGTGAGATGGAAGAACAGCGGCGCCGAAAAGCAGATGGAGTCCATGCGGTCCAGGATTCCTCCGTGCCCTTCGATGGTGCTCCCGAAATCCTTGACGCCACGGTCGCGCTTGATGGCCGACATCGTCAGCCCTCCGGCAAATCCCATTAACGCGATGGCCAGCGACATGAGCAGCGCCTGCAGCGGTGAGAATGGCGTCATCCACCACAGAGAAGTTCCCAGCGCCACCGCCGTGGCCACACCGCCAACAAAGCCTTCCCAGGTCTTGTTGGGGGAAATGGCGGGCGCGATCTTTTTCTTGCCCATCAGCTTGCCCCATATGTACTGAAAGACATCGCTGAGCTGCACTACGATCACCAGAAAAAGCAGGAGCTTCGCATTCTGCCGATGGTAGTTGGGAATCTCAAGCGTGAGCAACGCGGGCGCGTAGCTGATGCAGTACACGCATACCATCAGTCCCCATTGAATGCGCGCGGCCCGGTCCAGAAAGCCGGTCGTCTCGCCCGCCAACGCCAGGCGGATGGGAACGAACAGGAAGGCATAGACGGGAATAAGAATGATGGCCAGCCCGTACCAGCCTTGATACCAGAACCAATATTGAAGCGGCGTGAATACAAAGAACGACCAGAACAGCGTGCGATGGTCGGCGCGCGTGGTACTGATAAGACTTATGTATTCCCGCAACGCCAGCAGAGAGACAAATCCAAACAGCAGCATGGAGCCCGCCGGGCCGATGACGAACGAGATGGAAAAGATCCCGATCATGATCCACCAGGCGCGGATGCGGGCATTCAGGTTGTCGACGGCGGCTTTGCGGTCTTCTGAGTTGACGCGGCGGGAGAGCGCAAAACCGATCAGGCTGGCCACCACCAACCCGCCAATGACAACGTTCAGGACCAGGAACATCTGATGATCGAGTTTGAGGTTCATGCTTCCCTTAACGCGCAGACGGCCGTATGCGCCTTTCCCAGAAATGATTCCTTCGTCTCGTCTTTTTCTAATCGCAACGGCGGACCAAAGACGACCCGGCTGATCACGGGCACGGGCAGAAACTCTCCTTTGGGCAAAATGCGGTTCAAATTCGAGAGATAGACCGGCACAAGCTGCACGTCGGGCCGTTTTGACCACAAGTAGTAGATACCGCTCTTGAATGGACCCACTTCCAGGCCGTTGCCGCGCGTGCCTTCCGGAAAAACAATCAGCGAGTTTTCCGTCCCCAGAGCTTCCAAAAGCATTTCCAGAGTATTCCGCGCGACGGCTGCGCGGTCGCCCTCCGCCGTTTTGCCACCACGCTCCACCAGCACCGCATGGAACGCGTTCACGGCAATGCGCTTTCTCAGTCCGGAACTCCAATAATCTTTGGCCGCAACGGGGTGAGTGATGGCACGAAGTTTTCGCGGCAGGACGGACCAGAGCACAACGAAATCAAGGTGGCTGGTGTGGTTGGCGAAATAGATCCGTTGCCGGGTTGAAGGCCTGCAATTGACCCAGCGTACGGAAGGGCCGGCAAGAGTGCGGGCACAAGCCGCAATGATGCTTGCTGAGAGAGCGCTCAACGGGCCTCAAGCTCCCGCGCAATGCGCGCTGTGCGGCGCCAGATGGTCACCAGGCAGCCGATATCGATGATGATAAGAGCGGCCCACAATACCGTGCCCGCGGAGAAAAAACTGGTCTCAAAAATCGAGAGCGCACAAGCCAGAGTGAGCGCGGCCATGCGATGCTGCTTGGCCATGGGGCCGATGAAGCTTTGTTTGAGCCCGGATGCTCCTCCCAGCATGCGCACGTAAGCGGTAAAGATGGCAAGAGCAGCGGCGATGAATCCCAGTTCCACTCCAAACCGGTGCTCGCGGGCCGCGTAGCCGGCGCAAATAAAGATGACCGCGTCGGCAACACGGTCAGGCAGGTCGTTGAAGATCTCACCCGACTTGGTTTGGCGGCCGCCTTCGATCGCGACCATGCCGTCCAGGAGGTTACACAGGAGGCGTCCCTGGATTCCCGCGACGGCCAACACCAGCAGGAGAGCGCGCTCTTCTCCGGCGACTTTGGCCGAAAAATACAACGCAGCCCCAGCCCCCGCTGCGAAGAAAATACTGGCAACAGAAATGCCGTTGGGAGAGAAACGCCATCTGACCAGCAGTTGGGCAAGCCGGTTGGCCCAGGCAGCCTGTCGCGTCTTCAGAGGCCTTCTGGCAATTTCTGTTTCCATAAAATATGGCGTGAGAATACTCTTGTTATAACATCGGGGCCCGGTAGAGGAAGAATTTTCTCTGTAACAATTGACGCCAGGAAGGTTGGAGCAATTCAAGTGAGCAACACAGGTTCATGGATGGCGAAGTCGTTCCTGGTCAGCGCGGTAATCGCCCTGGTGATCGGCGTTGGATTCTACCTGTTTTTCAGGATCCACCAGGAACTGGGTATCCCAACCGCGTACGCCTGGGGATTAGGATCGATTGCATTCGTCCTCAGCGCAATCGCCACCATAATTTATTTCCGCATGCGGGCTGGTCGCTGAATGCCCAGGCCGTTCGTCAGCGGACCGCAAACGCCGGAGTCCACATTCCGCCCCTGGGTGCTGTGGGCCGGGTTTTTGTGGGGCTTT
>JBGPZS010000581.1:0-2424 GCA_041493865.1 Terriglobia bacterium | reverse complement strand
GGCGTTACCCGGCCGGGCCGGCGACAGCAACGCTTTGCGGAAATTTTCCGCTGCACCCAGGTAGTGTTCGGGCTTTTCCAGATCGCCCAGCTCAGAGGCTTTCAAGTGTTGCGCGACCTCCGGCATCTCCGCCAGCATCTTGCTTAGACCACGCTTCGTGGCAGCCGCGCGAAAGCTGGCTTCCTGCAAGAGTTTGTGCGCTGTGTCGCGGCCAATCTTTTTCCCCAACAGCATAGAAGCGCGCTCGGCAAAGATCACGCCGTGCGTGGCGGCGATGTTGGCCCGCATGCGTTCCGGATCAACCACCAGCCCTTCAGCAACTTCAGCCATGCAGGCGATTGCCAGGCCCGTGTTCTCGACCACGCCGGAAACAATCGACCATTCCGCCTGCCATCCGCCCGCCGCCCGTTCATGCTCCTGCACCATGGCCGACAAGAAACCTGATACCAGCCCCGGCACTCGATGTGCCGCCGCCAGCGCCAGCGCGGAACCGACTGGATTCTGTTTGTGCGGCATGGTGGAAGAGCCGCCGCGCCCGGCGTTCGCGGGCTCGGCCAGTTCCGCGATTTCATTCTGCGCAAGCAAGGTGATATCGCGCGCCATTTTGCCCAGCGAACCAGTCAGCACTCCGCAGGCGCAGACCAGTGCCGCGAGGCGGTCCCGCTGCGTATGCCACGGGGCCTCAGGGCAGGCCAGCTTGAGTTCATCCGCCAGCGCCTGCGCTATGCGCGCGCCATCTTTGCCTAGAGCCGCAAGCGTACCGCTGGCGCCGCCGAACTGCAGAACCAGACAGTCCGCAAACGCCGCTGTAAGACGCTGATACCCGCGATCGATAGCGCCATACCAGCCCGCGGCTTTCAGCCCGAAGGTGACCGGCGGCGCAGCCTGCAGCCATGTTCGCCCCAGCATCACCGTGCTTCGATGCCGTTGCGATAGACGCCGCAACGCCCGCTCCAGCCGCCGCAGGTCCGCCTCGAAAATCTGCTGTGCCTTCTGCAATAGAAGAACCAGCGCTGTATCGCAAAGGTCCTGGCTGGTCGCGCCCCAATGCACAAATCCGGCAGCCACTGCATTTTGGGCGCGCACGCTCTCAGTCAGCGCGCGCAGGAACGGAATCGCCGGCGTTCCGCTCTGCGGAGTTTCAGCGGCGATTGCCGAAGCATCAAGGTTTGCGGAGCGGCCGGCGGCGGAAATGGCTTGCGCGGCGGAACGCGGGATAATGCCCAGCTTGCCTTCCACGCGGGCCAGGGCGGCTTCAAACGCAAGCATCGCGCGGAGAACGGAATCATCGGAGAAGAGTTCGGCAAGCGGCCCGGTCGTCGCCAGGCTGTCAATCAAGCGCACTGCCATGCCGCCCCCCATTCAGGTGAATGATTCAAGCAGCTAAGAATACGTGAGTACCGGTCACACATCAAAAAACACGGTCTCATTTTCCCCGCATAAATGAATGTCAAACCGCCATTCACTGGGACGCGCGGCCTCTGCCCGTGCCAGCAGGGTCTGTCGCCGTTGCTCCGGAACCAGGGCCAGCACCGGATCTTCAACGTTCGCGGGATGGCCGGCAAAATAGATTCGCGTGGGCAGCCGTTTCAACACGCCCCGCGCAAACACCGACACATTCATATGAGGAGCCTGTAACGTGCCATTGTTCCACGGAACGCGCCCGGGTTTGATGGTTGCAAACGTGCACTTGCCATTCTCATCGGTCGCCAACCGACCAAAGCCGCTGAAGCCCGGATCAAGCGGTTTTTCCTGAAGGTCCTCAGGGTGGTTGTAACGGCCTTCGGCATTGGCCTGCCATATTTCAATCATCGCATCCGGGACCGGCGCGCCATCGCCATCGAGCACGCGGCAGGTCAGGCGGATGCGCTCCCCTCTGGTTGCCGCCGTAACCAGTGAGCCGGCAGAAGCATGCTCGGTGCAGCCCAGATGGAAGAACGGGCCGACGGTCTGCGATGGCGTGGGCGTGAAGTCCATGCTATTTCTCGTTTTTCTCGAAGGGCGTAGCTTCGCGGCCGCGCAGGATGATGTTGAACTGATAGCCCAGCGCCCACTCGGGTTTGGTGGTGGCCAGGTCAAACGCCGCCACCAGCCGTTGCCGCGCCCGCTCGTCCGCGATCGATTGAAAAATGGGATCGTAGCCAAACAGGGGATCGCCGGGAAAATACATCTGCGTAACCAGGCGGGTGGCGAAAGCCGTCCCAAACAAGGAGAAGTGAATATGCGCGGGACGCCAGGCGTTGGGGTGGTTCTTCCACGGATACGCTCCCGGCTTGATGGTCACAAAACGGTAGACGCCGTTGTCGTCAGTGAGTGTGCGGCCGGCGCCGGTAAAGTTGGGATCGAGCGGCGCCGGGTGATTGTCATTGTGGTGGCGGTAGCGCCCGGCGGCGTTCGTCTGCCAGATCTCAATCAGCGTCCGCG
>JBGPZS010000149.1:0-8389 GCA_041493865.1 Terriglobia bacterium | reverse complement strand
TATACCGGCATACGGAACCAAGCGCCTGGAATTTGAGTACCACGAGAGCATTCCGATAGAAAGCTTCAAGTCGTATTTCGGCATTGGGTTGAAGCCCGAGGCGTACCATTCGCAGACCGCGCGTCGGCTGATCATCCATTTTGAATTGCGCTCGGAGCATCCCATCCGCGACTTCAAGCTGGGCAGCACGATCTATCCTTTGAAGATCAGCCAGCAGAACGCGCACCTGGTAACGGGCGAGTTTACCGGTGAGAATGTCGCCCTCACGCAGGACTTCAATGTTCAGTACGAACTGGACCAGGGTGCTGGAGATTCCCTGCATGTGCTCACGTATCGCAACCCCGATTCCGGGCAGCCCGATCCCACGGAGATGTCGCCGCAGCGCAGCAACAATGAGCCGGGCTTCGTTGAAGTGGAAGCGTTGCTGGCGAACAAGAAGACCACCGCGGCTGCTGGGGCGCCGGCACGTCCGCCACACAATGTGATTGTGCTCTTTGACAATTCTCTTTCCATGCAGTGGGACAAACTGGAGCGCAGCTATGAAGCCATGCAGAAGGTCCTGCATTCACTTTCCGGCGACGACCATTTCAATCTGCTGATGTTCAACAGCAAGGTCACCCCGTTTCAGCCGGCCATGAGCGGCGCTACTCCGGTGAGTATGCAGAAGGCGACGGATTTTGTCCGCAGCAGCCGGCTGCGCGGCGGGACCGATCTCGCGCGGGCGCTGGAAGCTGGGCTGGCGCAGTGTGCGCCGGGCTCGGCCAACAACTATATGGTGTTGCTGACAGATGGTTCCGCCACGCGAGGTCCAATCCAAAGCGGCAAGCTCTCCGCCTGGTACGCGGAGAAATGGAAGTCGATTCCGGAGGCCAGCCGTCCCAAGCTGTTCGTCTTTGCCGTCGGCGACGATGCCAACCTACCATTGTTGCGTCTGCTCACCCGCAATGACGGGCTGTTGGAAAATGTTCTCTCCACCGAACCCACGGAGTTCAAGCTGAATGCTTTCATATCCAAGATGAACATGAACCCGATCGGCCAGCTTGGGCTCGTGGTCTCCCCACAATCGGCGCTCGATCTTGTTTATCCTCTGCAGGACACTTCATTCGCCGGTTCCATGGCTTCGTGGGTCGGGCAGTACAAGGCCGGGCAGAAGGGAGTGAGCTTTGACGTGCGCGGCGTTCGCGATGGCGATGCCTTCAGTATCCATGGCTCCGCCGATCTTCCGCAGAAGTCCCTTGAGCACGACCAGTTGCCTCGCCTCTGGGCCAGGGCCCGCGTGGATGCGTTGCTGGAGAAAATCGAGCGCGAAGGCGAAGACAAATCCAGCATCGATGAGATCATCCGCCTGGCGCGCAAATATAAATTCGTCACGCCTTACACGTCGTTCCTGGCTGTGCCGCGCGCGCTTCTTCGCCCGCGCGTGATTCGTCCCGGCGATCCGGTGCTCCGGGTGCGCACCGATCCCTCCATCGTGTCGGTGGTTGCGCTCTTTCCCTTCGGGCTGACCAAACCGCTGCGTTACCTGGGCAAGGAAGACATCTGGCAGACGCGCTTCCTTGCGCCGCTGGATATGGAAGATGGCACGCACACGGTCCGTCTGGTATTGCGGGACCGCAACGGCGCGATTTACCGCGAAGCCAAGACCTTTGTGATCGCAAGCAAGCCGCCAACCGTGAAGATCATTCTCGGCCGCAAGCAGTTTAGAAAGGGCGAATTGATTCAGTTGCGGGTGCGCGCTTCGTCGAGCACGCGGACGTTGCTGGCGCAACTGGAAGGTGCGGCGCCGGTGAGCCTGCGCTGGAACCCGGACGAGTCAGCGAGCACGGGTGAGATCGCGGTACCCAGCGAACTTGCTCCAGGCCGCTACCGCTTGACGGTGACGGCAGAGGACATCGCCCACAACATCGGCGCGCAGGAGGTGCAAATTGAAATTATCCCGTAAAGCATTCGTAAAAACCTCTCTGCTGTTGGTTTGTCTTGCGGCCGGTTTGATGGCAGCGCGTGCAGCCATGCCGGAATGGGTGCAGAACATTGAAGTGCATTCGCTGGTTGAAGCCGCGATCTTTCGCACAGTCCCCCTGCCCACGGGACCGATCACCATCCGGCGCCCTCCAGCGGAGTCGGTTCTGGCGCTGGGTGATCTGGTGAAACAGCATCCGCAGCAAGCAGATTTGTATTCGCTGAAAGCGCTGGAAGAAGAACAGAAACTCGATTTTGCCGCTGCCGAGGCGGACTGGAAGCTTTACCTGCAAAATGCTGCTGACAAGGCAACAGCGCAGGTGGACTTGGCTGACTTCTATCACCGTCGTCACCGGCCCCAGGAAGAGGTGAACGCACTCTCCGCCGCGGCGCGCACCGCTTCGCCGCCATCAGAACGATTCATCGCTGTCTCTGACCAGCGTTCGTGGCAGGCGTTGGAGAGGTCGTTCCAGGTGATTGAGGCGCAGGCGCTGGGAAAGAACGCGTCCATCGAGCAATACAACGCCTGGATCGCGCGATACCCGCAGGAGCCCGGACTCTATGGCCGCTATTTTGAATTCCTGCTGAATAGCAAAGATTTCAAAGCCGCAGCGGATCTGATCGCGAAGTATCATGCCAGGTTCCCCGGCGACGAAATTTTTCCCACGAAGGCCCGCGCCCTGCTGGCATATAACCAGGGCTCCGTGGAAGAGGGGCTGGCGGTTTATGAAACTCACTTCCAACCGTTGTGGCCTCCCGAGCTGATCAAGAACTATTTCGATCTGGTGCGTGAGACGCGCAGCCTGCGCAAATTTCTTGATCAGGCACACGCAGCGCTTGCCCGCAATCCTGACGATCTAAACGCCGCGGCCCGCGTCTTCTACTATTACCAGCAGCAGGGCAATCTCCAGGCGGCACAGCAGGCGATCACGGAATATCGCCTGCAAAAGGACGCGCACAAGGCCGCGTGGACAGCACAGGAACTCTACACCTTTGCGCGGCTGCTGGACGCAGTACATCTATACCCTGAAGCCGCTCGCTATTATTTCGCGCTCTATAACAGCCCCGGCGCAGACTCGCCGGAAAAAGCGCTTGCCGGGCTGACGAACATCCTATTGATTGCTCCTGAGCAGCAGGTCCGCTTTGGCGCGGGCGATATATCCATGTACAAAGACATCGCCACCATGGATTCCGGCCCCGGCTACCTGAACGGCATTCTGTCATTGATTCTGAACACCAGTTCTCCGGCGTATCACTATTCTGAGGAAGAGCAGCGGGCGCTCCCGTACTTTCACCGCTCACGCGCCGCCGAGCTTGTGGCGCTGTTTGATAAGCGCTTCCCCAACTCCGTTTCGCGTCCGGAATTGCACGCTCACCTGATTGATGCCTATGCAAACTACGGAGAAGATGCCGCCGTGCTCAGCGCCGGCAGCGATTTCCTGGCCGCGTTTCCTTCCGCGCCGCAGCGCAACCAGGTAGCACTGTTCATGGCAGACAGTTATGCTCGTGGCGGCAACACCAAAGCGGAGTTTGCCCTGTACGACACTCTGCTGCAGGAGCTGGCCCGCAAAGCTGATGGCGTGCCCCTGGGAGAGCTTGCTGACCAGCCGGCACGTCGTCCTTATCAGTCTGCTGCAAGAGTATCTCAACAGGAAGGCGAAGGTGATAGCGACGAAGGCGAGCAGCAGCCGCAGCCCAGAAGTAGAGGCACGGAGCGCCAGGCGTTTTCGGTGCAGAAGGCGCCCACACAGTCCCAGACTGCTGGCGTACGTTCCTCCGAATACCAGCGCGTGCTGGACCGCTACATTTCACGGCTCGTATCGCGCAAGCAGGTCCCGGCTGCGCTTGCGGTGTGGCGTCAGGAGCTGGACCGCAATCCCAACGATCCGGGGCTCTACGAGAAATTTGCCGAGTTTCTGGAGGGCAACCAGCTCGGCACGGAAGAAGAAGCCGTGTACAAGCGCGCGATCCAGCAATTTCCGGGAACGAACTGGTATTACAAGCTGGCCCGCTGGTATCTGAGAAAGAAGCGCGACCAGGACCTTCAGGTCCTCTCGCAGCAGGTTCTGCAGATTTTTTCCGGCAGCGACCTGGAGGCGTATCTTCGCAACGTTTCCGGGATGCCACAGCAGCTTGATCTGCGCTTCAATCAGCTTGCGCATGAGCGCTTCCCCCACAACCTGGCATTCGTTCGCAATCTCCTGGACCTGTATCACGCCAAGCTTTTCTATAACCAGGTGGCATGGGAGGGGCTGCTGCGGCAGTACTGGTTTGCCGATGAAGGTCTTCGCAACCGCTTCTTTGAGTTCCTGTCCCGTAGCGGCAAGCTTGAAGCTGAATTGCAGGCATTGCGCGCCACCGTCACTGCAAATCCTGACTGGAGCGCCGAAGGCAAGTCCAATCCGGCAAGCACGCGTTTCATCGGTGAGGCGGAACTGTGGCGGTCGCATTTTGAGGCCGGCGCGCCGGTGATTGCAGCCGTGGCCCGGCAGTATCCGGCGGATGCGGAGTTGGGCGGACGCGCTTCTTCAGTCTATCGTTCGCTCGCATATTTCGATCCGCGAAATACTGAAGTCGCGGTGGAGATTGAATCCAGCCTGCTGCGCTCGGCGCCGGGCGACCGGCAGAGGCTGGCGCGCATCGGCGACATCTATTCCGACCATGAGCTGTTCGCAAAAGCCGCGCCCTACTGGAACAAAATGCCGGAGACAGAGCCGGGCCGGGCACAGAGCTATGAAGATGCGGCCACGGTTTTCTGGGACTATTACTTTTTTGAGGATGCGTTCCGCCTGCTCAACCTGGGGCGCACCAACCTGCACGATGACACGCTCTACAGCTATCAGGTGGGCGCGATCTATGAAAACAAGCGCGACTACCCGCACGCTGTAGATGAGTATGTGAAGGGCGCATTGGCGGAAGCCGCAAACCAAGAGTCGAGGGCGCGTCTGCTGCAACTGGCCGCGCGGAAAGCGGCGCGCGACGCGGTGGATGCCGCGACTGACCGCGCCGTTGTGGCAAGCAAGTACTCGCTCGGCGCCATTCAGTTGCGCGTCGAGGTGCTGGAAGCCCAGGGCCGGAAGCAAGATCTATCAGCGTTCCTGCTGGCCACGCTCGATCGCAGCAACTCCGTAGAGACACTGGAGAGCATCGAGAACATGGCCCGGGAAAAATCTCTGGAAGCGGTGCGCCAGCATGCCCTGGAGAGGCAGGCCGCGGTCAGCACCGATCCCATTCGCCGGATCGAACTGCGTTACGCGCTGGTGAGTTTCTACGAACAGAAAAAAGATATCCCGGCCGCACAGCAAAACGTGGAAGCACTGTACAGGGAGAACTCCAAAGTCCTGGGCGTTGTCCGCTCGACCGTGGATTTCTATTGGCGTAATAAGCTGCAGCAGCGCGCCATGGATGTTCTTGCCCAGGCGGCCAAGGACTCTTATCCGGCGCTGAGGACGCAGTTTGCCTACGAAGAAGCGCGCAAAATGACGGAAGCCGGCCAGTATGAACCGGCACGCAGGCTGCTGGTGGCGCTGCTTGCGGATTCCCCTTACAACAGTGAATATCTCGCGGCGGCGGCGGAAACCTATGCGCGCGGGGGAGACAATGCGGGCCTTCGTGATTTCTATCAAGACAAGATCAAGGTCTTTCAAAAAGCAGCCATGGCGGCTGACGAGCGTAAGGACCGCATCGCCGTACTGCGTCGCGGTCTGATTCCCGCGCTCACCGCGGTCAAAGACTACGCGGGCGGCGTAGACCAATACATTGAGATCATCAATGCTTATCCAGAAGACGCCGGCCTGACCGGTGAGGCCGCATATTATGCGCAGCGTTACCAGCGCAAAGACCAGTTGCTTAACTTCTATGCCAAGACGGTGGCTGCCGCGCCCAAGGATTCGCGCTGGGCGGTGGTGCTGGCCAGGGTACAAGCCAGCCTGGAGGATTTTGATGCGGCGATCCGCACTTACGGACAGGCCATCAAGGTCCGGCCTGACCGCACGGATTTGCTTATGGCGCGCGCCGCATTGGAAGAGCGGCTGATGCGTTTTGATGAGGCCTCTGCCGAGTATGCCTCGCTATACGAGCTTGCCTATCACGATGCCCGGTGGATGGAGAAAGTCGCGGAGATTCGCGCCCGGCAAAACAAGCCGGAGCAGGCTGTCCAGGCGCTGAAGATGGCGCTGGTCGATGGCCGTCCTGAAGCTCCGGGAAAATATTTCACCGCCGCGGAGCGCTTTGAGAGTTGGGGCATGCTGGCGCCGGCGCGTGAGTACGCGGAAAAAGGTGTTGCTCTTGCCGATCACGACTTGCTGGCAAACTCTGATAACCATGCCGGAGCGCGGACTTACACTCGCATCATGACCCGTTTGCGGCAGCAGGAAGCGGCCTATCAGAAGCTGCAGGCCGCCATGGCCGGAGCAACGCAGCTGCCTTCACTGGCGCAACAGATCGCGAAAAATGGGGTTGAAGCCGTCACCAACACCGAACTGAAGAAACACCTCCTGGCCACGCGCACCGGCAACGCCCGCAACGGCATGGTGGCATGCATGCGCGAGATGGGCACGGCGGTCAATCGATACTTCGCGCCGGAAGAGCGCGCTGCATTCGCGAAAGCGTTGGAAACAAAGAACGCGGGCATGGCACGCACGGAAGCTTATGACTATCTTCTGCCGGCGGCGGAGATAGCGGGAATCCCAGAGCTGCAGGTAGAGCTCATGTACGAAGCCACGCTGGCCCGGCCATATCTTGCGACATATACGCAGAAGCTGGAAGACTTGCAGATCCGGCGGCTTAGATTGAAGGAGCTGGGACAACAACTCGAGCGTGTCGCCGAGGTCAGAATCCCAGACCATCCTTTGGGCGGAGGTTATCTGAGCAGAGCTCAGGAAGTCTATAGCCTTGCCGGCAGTGAGGATGATGAGTTTCGCGTCCTGTCCACCGAACGTAAGACCAGGCAGCAACAGGAGCGTTACTATGAGCTGCTGTTGGCCAGGGACCCACAACGATTGATTCAGTTCGCCAACAACAGTAAAGAACTGGCCGACGCTAAAACCAATTTTATCGTTTTGCACGGAGATGCCAAGCTTGCGCTCGCTGCCATCGAGGCGCGCAGCGCTTCCGAGCCTGCGGTTTGGCGCTCCGCCTATATCGCACTTACGGGACTCTATTTCGCTGACGGAAGCCTGCCCGTGCAGAACGCCTTCACCACCGCACTGGCGGATGGGACCATCGGCCAGCGGCTCTCCCAGACCGTCAATCGCAAGCAGGGACTGGCCGGCGATGTATGGTTTTACTACGGGTCAAGATACGGCGAGTACCTGGGCACGCTGAAGAAAGGTGATCCAGAAGATTTTCTTCCCGCGGAAATTGAGCACACGCCCACGCGTCCCTCCGCTTACTTCACCACCGCGCTTTATTACGAAGACTCAGGCGACCTGACGCGGGCCGTCAGCGACTATCAACACGTGCTGGACCTGAGCCCGGAGCGCATTGACGTGCACAACCGGCTGGCTGGAATTTACTGGAAGCAAAAACATCAGGACTTGGCGCTCAACGAATGGAAAAAAGCGCTGGAGCTTCTGAAGGTCCAAACCACCACCGGCAAGACGCAGGAGACGTTTTGGGGGGATTTTGCCGCGACCGTTTCTAACCTCGCCGGCCGCAAGCTGCTGCCGCAATTCCAGGCGGACGTGAATGAGGTCCTGCACAACTACGTGAAGCGGAACGGAACGTATCGTGTGGAGCCTTTGCTGCGCAGCGTGCTGCCGCGGCTGGAGGGTCCAAGCGCTGCCACCGCGCTCGTCCTGGAGCTTTCGGCCGACGCCCCCGAGAAAATCTCTTTCCTGCGTCAATTCGTCGCAGAGAACTCCACTCTCAAGCTTGACCAGGAGCCGGTCTTTCTCCGTCTGCTCGAGTTGGAGCAGGATAAAGCCGGCAAAGCAGAAGGCGTGGAACGCGAATATGCTCAACAGGCGTTTGAGCAACTGGAGGTGGACTGGCTTCAATTCCTCCTCAATAACAAGGAATATGATCGCGTTCGCAGCGGGCTGAGCGCTCTACCCAGGTCCATGTGGGAGCGGCGGACGCAATTGTTCCAAATCCAACTCAAGACGGCGGCACAAAGTGGCGGTCTGGATGCCATTGTGGACAGCTACCGTGCCGGTCCTGAGCACGCACCGTCGGCAGAGGTGCTGCGGAAAACGGCCACCGATCTGCAGCAGGCCGGAGACAAGCAATCGGCGCGAAAAATCCTGGAATTCGTGTTCACGCGCGAAATTGAGAACCGCAACCTGACCGCCGCTAACATGCTTGGCCTGGCCGACATCCGATTGCAGGCCGGCGACCTTGAAGGCGGCATGGCGCTCTTGCGGCGCATGACCTTGGTGGTCGGCGACCCGTTTGAAACTCAGGACCCTGCTGCCGCTCTGCTGATGCG
>JBGPZS010000003.1:0-26232 GCA_041493865.1 Terriglobia bacterium | reverse complement strand
GCCTGACAAGGAGAGTATCCTGGCGCACTGCGATAAGAAAACTCTGGATCTGGTAGCGTCTTTCCAGCGGGCAGTCGTAGAAGACCTGGTAGGCAAGACTTTAAAGGCGGCGCGGGAGCGTGAAGCGTGTACGCTATTTGTGACCGGCGGCGTGGCCGCGAACAGCGAACTGCGGGAGCGGTTCACCTTGGAGGCGGCAAAGGCGGGACTGCCGGTGTATTTCCCTTCGCGCAAACTCTCCACGGACAATGCGGCCATGATCGCGGCCGCCGCTTTTCCCAGGCTGAAGGCCGGGGACTTTGCCGGGACAGACTTCTCGGCTGAAGCTTCACTGGCGCTGCGGTGAAGCATTTTTTTTCGAAGGCCTTTGGATGAGTTCCCGGAGACGCAGCCAACGCATCCATTGAGCGGAGAGGCATGGATTGGGGCTGCGGCGTTGCGTGCAAGGCAAGAGACTGCCCTGGATCCGTGCAACTTCATTGAGCCGCCAGCGGTCGGGCGAGATTCAGGCCTCTTCCGGCCTTATGTTCTCTTCAATGGCCATGTCTTTGAACTCACTGGATTCAAAAACATCGCCACATTCCTGGCATTCAACGAATTCAGCGTCTTCTTCGCGCGCGACAACGCGTACGCGGGGATGCCTGCAGGGTTTCTCCATAGGTACAGGATCGAGAGGCCGTTTCGAGATAGGTGAATTCTTACTGGAGTTCATATTCGGATCAAGGCGTACTTCTGCCGATGCCTGTTCACGAATTGCGGGTATTTTAAGCCTGTCCTGCCGGTTGTCAAGTGTTTCTGCTCTCTGCCGAAGTGCCATATAGCAGACTATGGATGAGGAAAGCGCGGACGAGGTTGCTGAAAAATCAGGGCATTGGATAGATGCCGGCGGACCGTGCTTTTTCTACCATTACCTGAGTAACCGTGGAGGGGGGGTGGCTGGCTATCCCGTTTTGGGCTGAGGCCACGGCGGCTTCAAAGGTGCTCCGGCCGGTAAGCGCCACGTCAATGAAAAGGAACTTCGGCGAGCCTTCGGCGACCCGGACGCCGGCATAGGCGTGTCCGGGAACGACTACGATAGTGGCATCCATGCCCAGGTTCTCAAACAGGGAAGCGTACATTACCGCCGCATCGATGCAGTTTGCGCTGCTCTGGGCCAGGCTCACGCGAGGCATGCGAACACGCTGGCTCACACCTTTGTGGTCCCCCAGCGTGGTTGAGCTTTTCACGTAAGAGAGCCCCATACGCTGCAATGCGTTAAAAATGGCGCGGACTTCGCGGTAGGTTTCCTGCTCCTGTTGGGCAGCGCTCTTCCAGGTTTCGTATCCCGGCAAGCGACGGTCGGGAGTGAACCTCTTGGCGCGGCCAAGCACTGCTTCCACCTGGCGATCGTGCGGCGTTACCCATGAAGCGATAAAAGAGGCATTTTTGAAGCCCTTGCCCCAGAACATGTCTTCAGCAGAACGAAGCCGCACCGGGACGGTGGTTTCATACCAGCTGTTCGAGGCTGTATCGCTGATGATTACGTGCGCTGAAGCCGCAATGATCTCGTGGTTTTCATAGAAGCGCGGCAGGAACGCTGGCGCAAAAACCAGCGTGCGCGTGTTTCCGGGAGCAAGATCAACGGTTTGGATTTCATCGTCACTCCAGCCCGGGATCCTGACGCTGACACGCCGGAGCATCTCCGTGTCAGTGGTGTTGGAGAGAGTGACGGAGACCACGCCGAAAGTCCGGTCACTCTGTCGCTGCAATGAAGCGTAATTGGCGAAAACGGGATAGATCTCGCCATCGATGCCGGCCTGGATCTTGTAAGCGGAAGCGGGCTGCCGAACTGGTGTTGGTGGACGGAGATCGCCACGGTCTACGGCGGTGTCCCCGGCAAAAGACCGAGGTACCAGAGACAGACTTAGCAAAAGGGCCGCAAATGCGGTCGATTTCCCCCAGGACTTCATGCAGTCTTCAAGGATAAAAGCAAGGTTCTAAAAGGCAATCCGGCTAACGCCTTAAAAAAAGAAAGTTAGGCGGCGACGCTGCCAACAAGAACCGTTAAGTTGCACAAGTTAGATGAAATATTCCAAATTTGGAAATTAAGAGTCTTAGAAAATCCGTAATTGAGGATTTAGTTCTAACTAAGTCGATTTAAACATCTGATTCTAAAATACATACGTAATGGAACTCTGATTGCGCTCTGAAAATGCAGGGACAGCTGTGGGGGCATAGATGTCTGTATAGGGGCACTCCGCCTTCCTGTTGTCATTTTCACCAACCAAAAATGGAGAGAAGAGGAATGAATACAAAACTGCGCTACATCGCGGCGTTTTTCGCGGTTACGCTGGCATTGGTATTGTGCATCCCCTCTGTGGGTCAGGTCGGCAAGGGCTCGATTTCCGGGTCTGTGCTCGATCCGCAGGGTGCGGTTGTGTCCGGTGCACAGGTAAAAGCAAAGAGCATTGAAACTGGAGTCGTATTTACCTCCACAACAGACAGTGCGGGTCTTTACCGCTTGAACCTGCTGCCTATCGGAACCTATAACGTAGAAATAACGGCCCAAGGCTTCAAGACAACCACGCAGTCGAATGTGCAAGTGGGTGTCGGACGCGATTCAGGTCTAGGATCCATTCACCTCTCGGTAGGTGAGACTTCAACCACAATTGAAGTTACCGGCGACGCCCCGCTGATCGAGACCACTCAATCACAAATCAGCAGCACGTTCTCCGGCCAAACGCTGAGCACCTTCGCGGGCATCCAGGAGAACCAAGGGTTGGACCGCCTGGCACTGTTTGTCCCCGGCGTGGTAGCAACGCGCAGCAACAATTTCTCCAACACCAACGGTGGCGGCTTCTCCAGCAACGGGCTCCGCGGCCGCAACAATGACCAGGAAATTGACGGCCAGAACAACAACGACAACAGCGTCGGTGGCCCGGCACTCTTCGTGAGCAACACGAACTTCGTGCAACAGTATGTAATCATCACCAACAACTTTGGTCCGGAATACGGACGCAATGCCGGTTCGGTGGTCAACGTTATTACCAAGTCCGGAACCAATGCCTGGCACGGTTCGGTGTTCGGAACTGAATACAGCAACTTCCTGAATGCTCTGAGCAATACCCAGAGGCACGCCAACAAACCCGGAACGAACTCGGGCAGGCCTGGAACCGTAACCTGCAGTGACCTGAACAATCCACAGTGCAATAAGCAGACCGGTCCTAACCGCAGCAATGAAGAATTCAGCGGCGGAACCATTGGCGGACCGATCCTGAAGAACAAGTGGTTCATCTTCGGCGGCTTTGACAGTGACTTGGTCTCCGCTCTAAGCACCTTCTCCACCAACACCAATACGCCGACCCCGACCGGGCTGGCCACGCTGTCTGCTTGCTTCCCGACCGGTATCCAGGCGCAACAAATTGCTACCTTGGCCAGGTTCGGAGCCTATGGCTTCAGCTTTGGCAACCCGGTAGCAAACGGTACGGTCAGCAACGTGACCGTGGCCACGACGTGTACGGGTGTTCAGGTAGCTGGCGTGAGCCGTACTGTCGCCACACCATTTCACGGTTTTGATTTCCCGGTGAGAGTGGATGGCCAGATTGGCTCGGACACATTGATGGGCCGCTATCTGTTCAACAGAGGCAACTCATTCAACAATTCCGACAACGGCGCCGCTGGCTGGGTGCAGAATACCACCGCCCTGAGCCAGGCCGTACTCATCAGTGAAACCCACAATTTTTCGTCTCACATGGTCAATGAAGCCCGCATCGGCTTTGACCGTTTGAACGTGAATTTTGGCGGCAACTCCGTCGGCAACGCTTTTGAACCCGCTCAGGGCGGCATCCTGAACGCGCTGACCAACGTTTCCATCGGTAGCTCCGTGGGCTTTGGCCCGGCAACAAACTTGCCTCAGGGCAGGTTGGTGAATACCTGGCAGGCGCAGGACAACTGGAACTACGTTAAGGGCAAGCATTCTTTCAAGGCAGGCGTGAACTGGACCTACCAGCGCTCACCCAACACCTTCCTGCCCAACGTCAACGGCCAGTTCTCGTATGGAAGCCTTAGCAACTACGTCAATAACGTCCTCACCAGCGTTACCATTGCTCAAGGCAATCCGGTCCTGGACTTCCGCGAGTACGATACGTTCCTCTATGGCGGCGACGACTGGAAGATCAGTCAGAACCTGACACTGAACCTGGGATTGACCTGGACTTACTATGGCAATCCGGCGCAACTGTTCACAGATGTAACCAACAAACGGGAAGCCAATGCTTCAACGGCCTTCTGGCTGCAGAGCCTACCGTTAGGTATAAGGACCAATCCTACCAACCCGTCAGTGTTGAACAGCTTTGGCCCGAGCGCGGGCTTTGCCTACACTCCGCAGTGGGGCGGCATGATCACCGGCCATGGAAAGACGACCTTCCGCGGCGGCTACCGTTTGCTGTATGACCCGCCGTTCTACAACATCTTCCTGAACACCTCAACCTCATCACCGTATGGGTTCCTGCAGACGATTAGCAGCGCGGCGCAGCTCGCGACCATCACGCTTCCTGCTACTCCCACAGGTCCGAACGTACGTTCCTCGTTGGCCAGCTTTATTGCCACTAACACGTTGGATCCGCGCACCCAGAGTGAAACCGTTCTCGGGACACCGAACCAGGGGCTTGGTCCGGACAAAGTTCACACCTGGAGCTTTGGCTTTGAGCGGGAAATCACCAAGAACTCGGTGCTGGAAGCACGCTACGTCGGCAACATGGGAAGGGATTTATACCAGACCGTAGACGGGAATCCATATCTGGGCACCACTGCCCCCCCGTCGCCGGCTGGTGTAAAGTTCAACGGTCTCTTACAGAACTTCCCGAATCTGCTGCCCCCAGGGACACCAACTACCGGATGCGCGGCTACAACCCAAGTGGGGCCGAACGCCGGAACAGACGTCGGCCGGGCCTTCTGCGGTTTGGGTACGGTTCGCGCCCGCACCAACGGCGGCTTCTCCGATTACCATGCGGTACAAACGGAGTTCCGCGCCAACAACCTGTTCAAACAGCTGCAACTGCGCGTCGGTTACACATTCAGCAAGAACCTTGACAACGTGAGCGAAATCTTCGCTACCGGCACCGCGGGCAACACTCTGTTTGCGGCGCAAAACCCGTTCCAGACAGGCGGTGCAGAACGCTCCATCTCCGGTCTGAACTTTCCCAATGCCTTCAGCGTGGCTGTTACCGAAAACATCCCGTTCTTCAAAGAGCAACACGGGTTGATGGGTCACATTCTGGGTGGATGGGCGCTCGCCGGGTCTTACGTATATGGATCGGGTCAGCCGTTCACTCCGCGGCAGGGCGGCGTGTTTGGTGCCGTCAATTCCAGAGTGTTACCTAACGGAAACTACTTTGATACAGCCTTCGCAATCGCTTTCGTAGGCGATGGGGCCCGGCCGTTCTACGGCAACAGAAGCGCTCCGGCCGGCAACGTAGGTATCTTCTGCGCCGATCTGGCTCCACTATTTGTGGGTACGGTTCCAAGTGCAGCGAATACAGCGGCTGTTAGCGCTTTCTGCGCTCCAGTTGGCGGAAACGCCCAACTACTGAGCATGAACGCGTTGAATGCACCACAGGCATGTGATCCGCGTGGTTTCCTGCGTGGTTCAGCTTGCACGACGCTTAATCTTGTTCCTGTCACAACCAACGACGTTCGCTACATCGTCAACATGCGTACCGCGCAGACGGTGTTCGGCACGCCCTTCGGGAACGTTGCCCGCAACCCGCTGGTGGATGCTCCTTCAAACCGTTTGGACGCCTCCATCTTCAAGAACATCAAGTGGGGCGAGCGTTCCAACTTTGAGCTGCGCATGAGCGCAACCAACGCCCTGAACCACTTCAACTACGGCAGCATCGATCCGAACATGGAAGATGCCGGCCTGGGCACGGCTCCGAGTGTGTTTGGGGCAGGCTTTAACAACCCCGCTCAGACGGCGGCCAATGGTCGCGTAGTCAGCATCAGCGGACGTTTCACCTTCTAACCAAAGATCGCTCTTGGATCTGGCCCGCCGGCCTAAAACCGGCGGGCTTTTATTTTTGGGGTGAATTATCCCTGTCTATGCGAGTCGATCTGCGGGAGCAGCGCTGTTTTCTTTGCTGTTCCTGGCGAATGCCCCTCCGGCCAGCGCCAACACAACAGGGAAGCATTCCAGCACGTAGCGCGGCTCGGGGTTTTCCAGAGTGCTTAGAAACATGGAGCGGAGCAGGACAAAGCCAAGCAAAAGAACTCCAGCCACACCCAGACGCCACTGTAGCCACCCTCGCAATGCCGCCACAATGTAGAACAGATTCAATCCGGCCCAAAGCAAGGCGAACACGCTTTCAGTGCTATGCCGGTCAAACTCCCACCAGCGGGTCTCAATGTTCAAGAGCTCGGTGCGCGGGCGCAGCCACATATCGGCCGTCCGCAAAGCCGGCAGCCAGATGGTATAGCGCAGCGGGTTGTGCTCCACTCGCGCACGCGCGATTTGCTCGAACTCGGCATCCATCTGCGGGTCAACATAGAGCTGTTGGTTGTAACGTGCAATCAGCTCTTGTGTCTTGTCGTATTCCGGACGGGTATCAAACGCGCGCTCGGGCAGGTCTTGCGGGTTGAGCGGCTCTTCCGATACTCGCCAATACACCTCTTCCACTGACACGTAGTCCGCCATCCAGGTCTTGACCCAGTGGTTGAAGCCGTGCGGAACAAATTCTCCAGGGTCGTTCGCATATCTGGAGGCCAGCGGCTGCCACACATGGAAGACGCGCCAGTTACGCACAGCCCACGGCACAAGAGGACCCAGGCTGGTTGCCGCCAGCAGCACGATCGCCAGGACCACGGGCCTCTTGTTCGGCTTGCGCAAAAACAGGATGAGCATCGGCAGACCAAGGGCGGGCAGCACCACTCCGTTGTCGGGACGCATAAAGATCCCCGCCGCACTCCACAATCCTGCCAGGGCCCAGACATGCCGGCCAAACTCCCCGTGCTCAAGAGCTTTCAGTCCACGAACGCCGTAGTAGAGCGCGTGCGCGATGCAACAGATGGCGAGGGTTTCAGAGAGCGGAGCGGCAACGTAACTCGCCGTGAAGGGGCAGAGAGCTGCGAGCAGATAAACAGCTTTGGCCGCGCGGGCATTCATCAATTCCAGGGCCAGCGCGGCAATCACCAGGCAGACGTTGGTATCGATAAGAGCCTGTACGACCATCACTGCCGTGTAATGCTCCCGGCCGAAGAGGGCGAACATGGCTGCCAGGAATCCCGGATATCCGGGCAGGCGGATAAGCGTAGGCCGCACCACGCCGTTGTCGGTCAGCCCGAACACGCCATGGTCCAGCCAGGTCTTTGCGATATCGCCATAGACCCAAGTGTCCCCGGCAACATGGGGATAGCGGAAAACAAAAAAGAGCCGCAACGCCAGCCCGGCGATGGTCGCCAGCAGGAAGAACACCCAGTTGCGCCGCACCAGTTCAATGAGTTTGATCATGAGGAGGAATGCTCAGTGTAAAGGCGTGTCCCCGGCCATTCAACTGCAATGGGCTTGAGGCCTCCGCCTGATTGACCAGGGGTGCCCTGCCGCTTACGATGGTTGTTAACAGATCCGCAATGTCAAAATCCATTTTTTATGATCCCGAACGGAAGCGATGGGGGCGCTTGCGCATCCTGTTCAGTGTTCTGGGCGCGATCATCAGCACCCTGGTGCTCTTTTTCATCATCACCGTTTTCGTGCAGGCGGACACGCTGCCTCACGTTCTCATGCCGGAGCAAAAACGCAACCTCCGTGCGATCAAGGAACGCGAGCACCGCCACAGGACCAAAGCGAAGAATACGCACCGCAAGACCAAGGCGCCGCCGTCCCAGGTTGTCCTGAACACGGACGAGGGAATCCGCGCCGCATATTACGTGAATTGGGACGCTGCCAGTTTTGTTTCCCTGAAGGAATACTATCCTCAGATTGACATTCTCTTTCCCGAATGGCTTCACGTGCTCACGCCCGACGGGCACATGCAGGGCTTTGACAGTCTCAATCACCCGTTCCCGGTGATCGAAAGCGGCGCCGTACATGCCACAGATGACAAGGTGATGCCTTTTCTACGGGCGGAGAAGGCTGAGGTCGAAGTTTTTCCCCTGATCAACAACTTTGAGCCGGTGCGCAAAGAGTGGTTGTCGAGCATCGGCGACTTCCTCATGAATCCTGCGGCGCGACAGAATTTCCGTTCCCAGCTTTTGCTTTTTCTGAGCAGTGACCACTTCAAGGGCGCGGCGCTCGATTTCGAGGAGATTCCTCTGAAGGCGCAGCCCGGCTTTCTCGCCCTGGTTCAGGAACTGGCCCAGGACCTGCATGCACGCGGGCTCAGGCTTTATTTGAACGTCCCGGTTTCCGACAAGGACTACGACTACGCGCATCTGGCCGCCAGCGCCGACGGCCTGGTTGTAATGAACTATGACCAGCATCAGGTCACTAGTGCTCCCGGCCCGGTGGCCGCCCAGGACTGGTTCACATCTAATCTCAAACAGGCCATACAAGACATCCCCAAGACCAAGATCATTTGCGCCATCGGCGGTTACGGTTACGATTGGGGCATCTCCCCCAAAACCAAACGCGTTGCCATCGTGGACACCAACAGCGCCCAGGAAGCCTGGCTGCACGCGCGGGAATCGGGCTCTGAGATTGAACTGGATCCTGACTCGCTCAATCCGCACTTTGCTTACGAGGAAGAAAACGGCTTGCGCCACCAGGTCTGGTACCTGGACGCGGTCACTGCGCTGAACCAGATGCGCGCGGCCCGCGATGTTGGTATCCGCACATTTGCTCTTTGGCGTCTGGGCTCGGAAGACCGGTCGCTTTGGAAAATCTGGGACAATCCTACGGAAGCAGGCGCGGAGGCGAAGCTCAAAATCGTTCCCTCCGGCGAAGATGTTGACCGCGAAGGCAACGGCGAGATTCTGGTCATCCAGCACCAGCCCAGCCCCGGCGAGCGCGAGCTTACTCTTGATCCTGACACCAACCTTATCAATGCAGCAAAAATGACGGTGTTGCCGGAACCGTATCAGATCAACCAATATGGCTGGAAGGAAAAACAGGTCGCCATCACCTTTGACGACGGGCCTGATCCTGCCTACACGCCGAAGATCCTGGATATCCTTAAGCAGGAAAACGCTCCCGCCACTTTTTTCCTGATCGGACTGCAGACGCAGAAATTTCCCGGACTGGCGCGGCGCATTTACGATGAAGGCCACGCGATCGGAAACCACACCTTCACCCATCCGGACATCAGCGATGTTTCATCGTGGTATATGAAGCGCGTGGAACTGCAACTGACGGAAAAACTGTTCGCCAGCAAGATGGGCGTGAAGCCGCTGTATTTCCGCCCGCCGTATTCCATTGACCAGGAGCCTGACGTCGCCGACCAGGTGCGCCCGTTGGAATTGGTGCAGGGAGAAGGCTATATCACGGTCGGATCGAAGATCGATCCGAATGACTGGAAAAAAGGGCAGAGCGCAGCCGAGATCGTTGCCGCCGTGATGGGCCAGGTGGAACGCGAGGCGACCAAAGGCTGTGAGACACGCGCTCCGTTGTATTGCGGCAATATCATCTTGCTGCATGACGGCGGCGGCGACCGTACCGCCACGGTCCAGGCCCTTCCCGCCATGATCCAGGGACTGAGAGCGCGCGGCTTCAAGATCGTAAGCGTGGAAGAACTGCTGGGTAAAACGCGGGCGGAGGTGATGCCTCGATTGACGCCCAATGAAGTGCTGGGCGCGCGCCTGGATGGTTACGTCTTTCTGTTAGGGCAGTGGCTGGCGCAATTTATTGTCTTCGTGTTTTTTATCGGTGACGTTCTCATGAGCGGCCGCCTTCTCGGCATTGGCGCTTTGGCGACGTTTGACCGCTTGCGCACGCCCTCTCCCGTAGGGGGACCGGATTACAAGCCGGCGGTCACGGTGATCATTCCCGCATTCAACGAAGAGAAGGTGATCGAGAACACGGTCCGTTCCGCGCTGGCATCTGACTATCCAAACCTGCGCACGATCGTTGTGGACGATGGCTCAAAAGATGCCACGTCCGCCTTGGTGCGGGAAAAATTTGCCAAAGAAATTGCGGAAGGCCGCGTTCTGCTGTTGACCAAGGCGAATGCGGGCAAGGCGGAAGCGCTCAACTACGCGCTAAAACACACGAGAGATGAGATCTATGTTGGCATTGATGCCGACACGGTCATCGCTCCCACCGCTATTTCCATCCTGGTGCCGCATTTTGCCAATGCCAGTGTGGGGGCCGTTGCCGGCAACGCCAAAGTGGGAAACCGTGTGAACCTCTGGACCCGCTGGCAGGCCCTGGAGTACATCACCAGCCAGAATTTCGAGCGCCGGGCGCTCAATGTGTTCGGGGCTGTCAGCGTCGTGCCCGGAGCGATCGGTGCATGGCGCGTGGCCGCGGTCCGCCAGGCCGGCGGCTACCACACGGACACGGTCGCCGAAGATGCGGACCTGACAATGTCCCTGCTCGAGAATGGCTGGCGCGTGGTGAATGAAGACCGCGCGCTGGCCTTTACTGAAGCGCCCACCAATGCGAGCGGGCTTATGCGCCAGCGTTTTCGCTGGTCATTCGGCATTCTTCAGGCTGTCTGGAAACACGGCGGCGCCATCCGCCGGCGCAGCCGCCTGGGCTGGATTGCCCTGCCCAACATCATCATTTTTCAAATCCTGCTGCCTTTGGTGTCGCCGTTTATTGACATCATGTTTTTGTTTGGCATACTGCAATACCTGGCCGCACGGTATTTCCACCCGGAGAGCACCGATCCCAGCAACTTTCAGCGCCTGGCCTTCTATTTTGTGATTTTCCTGGCCATTGATTTTGTCGCGTCAGCGCTGGCCTTTCTGTTGGAGCGCCGCGTGGAAGGCACCGGCGAAGACGTCCAGCTGCTGCTTCATCTCTGGTTGCAGCGATTCTCATATCGCCAGCTTTTTTCCGCGGTGCTGGCCAAAACGCTCAAGCGTGCCATTGACGGCAAGCCCTTCGCCTGGGACAAGCTTGAGCGCACCGCCGCCGTGGCAAAAAGTCATGCACCGAGCAACGCGTAACCCATCGTGGTCCCTCAGGCCGCGCGATCCTCTGCTTATTGCCCCCCAGCCTGCGGCTTGATGATCTCATCCAGCAGGTTCGGCAGGCCTTCTATGCGGACCAGGTGCGGATAGACATCGCCTTCCTGGCAGTTCACCTGGTAGGTCGAGTAGTACTCGCCGTTCTCCGCCAGGAGGGCGATGGGTTGCTGGCTCTGCACAGCGCCGCGCAAGGCGGCCCGCACCACGTCTTTGGACCACTTGCGGCCATTGACCGCGATGAGCTTCATTCCCGGGCCAAGCCCGGCGGCATACGCCGGCGATCCGGGAATCACATCGCGCACCTCGCCCTGCTTGGTGGCAATGAACCCCATGGAAAAACTCAGGTCAATGGTCTCGCTGCTCTTTTCCCGCGCCTCCATGGTCACGTTCTTCTGGTCGGTGTAGACCAGCCTCCATCCGCCGCCGGTGATGCCTCCAAAGAAGGCGTGGGTCAACTTGGAGTCCAGGCGCTCGCGCAGCACTCCGGCCCAGTCGAAGGGCGCAAGCTGGTTCAGCGTGGCAACAACGTCTTCAAACTTGTAAGGGACAACCGCCGGGGGCCCGCTCTTGCCACCATAAAAGATACGGCAAAAATCGTTCAAAGACTTCTGTCCGTTGGTCTTCAGCCGAATCATCGTGTCCACCTCAAGCCAGAGCAGATAGCCCTCAGGGTAGTAATCGGCGGTGCGGCGCCAGTTTGTCCATTCCGTGGGAGCACCGAACAGACTTTGCACGCTGACGGCCGTATCCTGCAGTGGACGCCACGTCCGCCCGCTGCGATGGTCCAGCATGGCCGCCGTGTAAGCCAGGTTTTCGCGGAACTGGTTGGAGGAGCGCAGCCCGGTGCGCGCGGCCAGAATGTTGCCCAGGTAGTCGGTCAACCCTTCGTAGACCCAGAGCAGGTCACCGTGCATCGGCTCCTGATAGTTGGACGTGGCCAGCCCCACCGGCCGGCGATACTTGCCGTTCCAGGAGTGGACAAACTCGTGCGGCAGCAGGTCAGCCTCCTGGTCGTGCGACCCGGGATCGCTGAACATGTCTTCTGCCGCCCCGTTGTCGCTGGATTCGTGGTGTTCCAAACCGTGGTGCACCGTCTGGTCGCCCAGGATCAGCAGGAAGTGATACCTGGTATAGTGTCTGGCCCCAAACAGCCTGCCGGTCTCGGTCACGAGTTGCTTCAGGCTGGCAATGTCTTTGTCGGTGATCTGGATTGCCTCTTCACTCTCACCCACCATGTCAACCACGTGGGTCAGCGTTTCCCCTGGCGGGTTGATCTGCACCTGCCGGTAGATTGCTCCGGCGATCAGCGGCGAATCCACCAGTGTGGTGAGCGAAACCGGCTGAAACTCTACTGTACTGCCGTTTTGCTGCGTGGGTGTAAGTGCCGTTCCAAACTTCCATCCTTCGGGCAGGCGCACGGACGCGGCCACCTGCACCGCATTCGTTGCCACGCCCTTGGGATAGAGGACCACCTGGTTCCACAACAAGTCGAGCACTTTGCTCGACGCCAGCGAACTCTTTCCGTTGTAGGTAATCGTGTCATACGATGCCTGCAGCTCGCTTACTCCCGCGGGGACCTGCAGGTGGAAGGCATACATATCTTCCAGGTCGCGCTGCCATTCCAGTTCTTTGCCGCCGGCTTTGAAGTGGAGTCCGGTAAGATTCTGGATGGGGCCGGTGGGCCGGTGGTTTCCAGGGATCCATTTGGGATAGGCGAGTGTGAGCGCCCCGGGGGTAACTGGCATTGTAAGCGTGGCATGCAGGATGTTGCGGGGCGCGTCAGTGGCATCCACGCTTAAACGTTCCATGCTCTGGGCGGCGGCCCCGACGGTAAACAAAATTACTGCTACAACAAGCAGGCAGGCATTTTTCATATATGCAGCTCCATGGGCCGCAGACGGCAGGCTCTTAGCGTTGAAAAGCAGACCCGCTATGTTACCTTTTGCAAGCGCCCATGGCGAAGCAAATAATCTTGGTTCTTGTGGAAGGAGGGCCCGTTTGCCAACTCACATCGAATGTCCCACCCGCATTCAGGCGGCAGGTAACATGCCCAAGATCATCGACGAATACATTGGCCGCGTGAACCTGCCCCGCAACCCGGAAGATCAGCGCGTCAGCGTGGCGCACATGCGCAGCCCCGCAGGATGGCAAGAGCCGGGACAAACGCCGGAGTTTGAGGAGTATACCATCGTTCTTCGCGGGCGGCTGCGTGTCCGCCACAAGGGCGGAACGTTCGAGGTCGCGGCAGGCCAGGCCGTAATTGCCCATCCGGGAGAATGGATTCAATACTCCACTCCGGACGAAGCTACGGAATACATCGCGATTTGTCTGCCGGCATTTTCTCCCCAGACGGTCCATCGCGACGATTCCCCATAAAAAAGGCGGCCCAGGATGGACCGCCTGCTTTGCTAAGTGCTGTTGTATTTAGTGCTTCGGTGGCGTGGTGTCAGAGCCGGCAGAAGCGACCTTCAGATGGCTCTTTACTTTCATACCGCCCGCATTCTCTTTTGCAATGCGCTCAGCTGAGTCTTTCGCGTCCTTGTTGGGGACTGTTCCCGTCAACTCGACGGTCTTGCCGCTCACTGCGACGTTTACATTGGCGGTTGCCAGAGTTGGGTCTTTTTGGATGGCCGACTGAATGTTGCTCTGGACGTCGCCGCTGGCGGCAGGAGCAGCATCACTCTGCGGCATCTTGGTTGAATCATCTGGTTTCTGCTGGGCTGGTTTCTGCTGGTCGGTGTTGGGCAGTGTGTCAGGGGTCTTACCCTGGTCAGGGGCGGGTTGTGTTTGCGGCGTGCTCGGTGAAGAGCCCTGCGGTGCTGCCGGCTGTTGCGGCGAACTTTGCGCGACCGCAAAACCGCTGCCTAATACCACGATCAATGCAAGCTTATGAAAATGTTGTCTCACTACTGTCCTCCGTTTTTCGTATTTGTTCGTTGATCAGGCCCCTCGGCAACAGATACGCGTATACCAAGGTTGGAGTCGACGAAGCTCGCGTAATCGGGGCCACTTAAGATCGCTACTGGTTGATTAGATGCTCCTCTCCTGGGGGAGTTGGCCCGTCAGAGCTGGAATCGAGAGCTGCTTTTTCTAAGGTCGCTTCGCGACAAACCGCTAGAGGTTGTGGCCAACCTGAGTCCTTCTTGCTCCTGTTGCACTCCGCTCGGCGGGTGATCGGCCTTGCGGCGACGGATTAATCAGCCAACAGCTGAGCCGGGGGCCTGTTACTGATATATATTTATTGCCCGTGAACCCTCTGCGCTCCGCGGTTGACCGCCAATCAAGCGGGTATCTGACGAACTACGCCGCCATGCAATCCGCCGTGGAGCGCCTGCGTGCCGAGCTGAAGCGTTCTACTGAAGGCGGCGGCGAAAAATATGTGAAACGCCATGTGGAACGGGGCAAGCTGCTGCCTCGCGATCGCGTGGAGATGCTGCTCGATGAGGGCTCCTTCTTCCTGGAAATCGCGCCCCTGGCCGGCTACGGCATGGAGAACGAATCTCCAGGGGCAGGAGTTGTTGGCGGCGTGGGGCTCGTCTGCGGACGCGAATGCCTGATCACGGCGAATGAAGCCACCGTAAAAGGCGGCGCTACGGGTGAAGCCGGCCTGTGGAAGAACGCCCGCCTGGCTGATATCGCACGGGAAAATCATCTGCCTGGCATCCTCCTGGTGGAGTCCGCCGGCGCCGATCTGCCGCAACAGAGCAAGATCTTTGTGGCCGGAGGACGCGGGTTCCGTGAAATCACGCGACGTTCCAAAGAGCGCATTCCCACGATCTCCATAGTGTTCGGCAGCTCCACCGCGGGCGGCGCATATCTTCCCGGGATGTCGGATTACGTAGTTATGGTGAAGAAGCAGGCGCAGGTTTTCCTTGCCGGTCCTCCACTGGTAAAGATGGCGACAGGCGAGGTGAGCGATGAAGAGTCTCTGGGCGGCGCTGAGATGCACTCGCGCGTTTCCGGGCTATCCGATTATCTGGCGGAAGACGAACTCGACGCCATTCGCATTGCGCGCGAGATTGTGAGCCACTTCAACCGGAAGAAACCTGACCGGCCGCAAATGTCCGCGGCAACCGAGCCGGTCGTCACCGAGCCAATCGTTACTGAGCCGATCTATGATCCCGACGAACTGCTGGGCATCGCCTCCGCCGACGTGCGCGTGCCCTTTGAAATTCGTGACGTGATTGCCCGCATCGTGGATAGCAGCGAGTTCGCCGAGTTCAAACCGGAGTACGGCCCCACGCTGGTCACCGGTTTCGCGCGCATCCACGGTTTTCCCGTGGGCATTCTCGGCAACAACGGCGTGTTGATGTCAGAATCGGCGGGCAAAGGCGCGCAGTTCATTCATCTATGCAACCAGCAGGACATCCCGTTATTGTTTTTGCAAAACATCACTGGCTTCATGGTGGGCCGCAGCTATGAAGAAGACGGCATCATACGCAACGGCGCCAAGCTGATCAACGCTGTTTCCAACTCAACCGTGCCGGCCATCACCATCATGGTGGGCGGCTCCTATGGCGCCGGCAATTACGCCATGTGTGGACGCGCTTACGCTCCGCGCTTTCTGTTTACCTGGCCCAACCATCGCATCGCCGTGATGGGCGAGAAACAGCTCTCCGGCGTGATGGACATCATCAAGCGCGAGGCCGCTGCCAAAACCGGCCAGCCGGTCGACGAAGCCAGAATGGCCATGGGGCGGAAGATGCTGGAAGACCAGATCGCGAAGGAGTCTGATTGCTACTTCGCGACGGCGCGGCTCTGGGATGACGGCATCATCGATCCGCGCGACACGCGGACCGTGGTTGCCATTGCGTTGTCCGCTGCGTATAACGCGCCGGTGAAGGGCACGATGGAGTGGGGAGTGTTTCGTCACTGACGTTGCATCTTTCTGTAATCCCGAGCGAAGCGAGGGAACCTATGGCCGAATTGTTCTGCAGGTCTGAATAAGGCTGTGATTCATATAGCGGCATGAAGCACTTTCGCAAAATACTGATTGCCAATCGCGGCGAGATCGCCGTGCGCATCATGCGCACCTGCCGCGAGATCGGTATTGCAACCGTCGCCGTGTACTCGGATTTCGACCGCGATGCGCTGCACGTCCGCCTGGCGGAGCAGGCCGTGCCGATTGGCGCTGCGCCCGCTCGCGATTCATACCTGAACATTGAGAAGATGATCTCTGCGGCGCGTCTCACCGGCGCCGAGGCAATTCACCCTGGCTACGGATTCCTCTCTGAAAATGCTGCTTTTGCGTCTGCCTGTGAAGACGCGGGCATTGCTTTCATTGGTCCGAGCGCCAACGTGCTCCGCGCCATGGGTTCAAAAAGTGAAGCCCGCACGCTGGCGCAAACGGCAGGTGTGCCCATTGTGCCTACTCCGGCGGAGAATGAATTTCCCAAGCTGATCAAGGCTTCCCTGGGCGGAGGCGGTCGCGGCATGCGCATTGTCCGCAGCGCCGCCGAATTCCAGGAGTCCTTCACCGCAGCCCAGGGAGAAGCTGAACGCGCCTTCGGTGACGGGGCCTTGCTGGTGGAGAAATTCATTGCAGGCGCGCGCCACGTTGAGGTCCAGATCTTCGGCGATCACCATGGCAACGTGATGCATCTTTTTGAACGCGATTGCTCCATCCAGCGCCGCCACCAGAAAATTATTGAAGAGAGCCCCTCACCCGCGATCACTCCGGAAATCCGTAGCCGAATGACTGGCGCGGCTTTGTCGCTTGCGCGGAAGATCGGCTATACCAACGCCGGCACGATTGAATTCCTGCTGGCGCCATCAGGCGATTTCTATTTCATTGAGGTCAATGCACGCGTTCAGGTGGAGCATCCCGTCACCGAGATGGTCACGGGCCTGGACCTGGTTCGTCTTCAGATTGAGATTGCCGAGGGCGCCAGATTGCCCGCCGCGCTGCCTGAGCCAACAGGCCACGCAATCGAAGCCCGTCTTTATGCTGAGGACCCCGCAAATGATTTCCTGCCTTCCACAGGGAAGTTACACGTGTGGCAGCTTCCCGGCCTGTCGACAAACTTGCGCATCGACAGCGGGGTGGAAGAGGGAAGCGAGATCGGTGTTTACTATGATCCGCTGCTGGCAAAGATCATCGCTCACGGCGATGATCGCGAATCCGCTATCAGAAAGCTGACGCACGCGTTGAGGAACTTCGCTGCGCAAGGCCTGCAGACGAACCGCGAATTCCTCATCGCCCTACTGGAGAACAGAGAGTTTCAAGCCGGCCGCGCGCACACCGGCTTTCAACTTCCTGTTTCCACAAACGCTGATGAAGCGCTGGATCGCATTTTCTGTTCCGTGACGCGTGCATACATTGAGCGCGTGGAGAATGCACGCCGGGCCGTTCTTCCTTCGCTACCGCCCCGCTTCCGCAACAATCCAACGCCCGTGCCAGCCATGAAATTCGCGACCGGCAAGCAAGACTACGCGATTGATTCGGCCAACCCTGCGCTTGAAGTTCTTTCCTTCGGCCAGGAGCACGTGGACGCGCTGGTCGTCAATGCGCAGATCGTCAATACGCAGATCGTCGATTCGGTAGCCGTCAATTCGTCAGCCCAGGGCGTGCGCTATCGCTTCCATATCCGGCAACATGGCGCCGACTACTACGTGCGTTCTACGCTGGGCCAGCGCCAGGTCACACGTTTGCCGAGGTTCCCGAAAAAAACCGCTAGCGGGCAACACCAGAGCGCCAACTCACCTATGCCCGGGCAGATCCTTCGAATTCTGGTGACGGAGGGTCAGACAGTAAAGCCGGGCGATGCATTAATCGTGCTGGAAGCCATGAAAATGGAGCAAACTATAAAAGCTACAATCCAGGGCGTGGTCCGCGCGGTGCTGGTGAAGACCGCGGAAGTGGTTGCGCCGGGCCAGATGCTGGTGGAGATTCAATCCGTGGAGGACGCCAATGAGCACGCAAACAGTTCAGCAGCAAAGCACTGAGTACCCCTACTTCACTGAAGAGCATGAACTCATCCGGCAGACGGTGGCGCGTTTTTGCAAAGAAGAGATTGCGCCCTACGCGGCGGAGTGGGACGAAGAAGGCATCTTTCCCCGCGAGCTGTTTCCCAAGGCAGGCGCTCTGGGAATGTTTGGCATCCGCATTGATCCAAGGTGGGGCGGCAGCGGGCAGGATTGGTGGGCCACGGCAGCTTATGTTGAAGCCATGGCGCACTCTGACAGCGGCAGCATCAACATGGCGTTTCTGGTGCAGTCCGATATGGCGCTGCCCGTGATTCAGGAACTGGGAACCGAGGAACAGAAAGACGAGTTCATTCCCAGGGCGGTGAGCGGAGAATGGATCGGCGCACTTGGCATCAGCGAACCGGGTGGCGGCTCAGACGTGGCAGCCATCAAGACGCGCGCCCGCATCGAAGGCAGTGACCTCGTTATCTCCGGGCAAAAGCTATGGATCACCAACGGCACGCGTGCTGACTACATTGTTCTTGCCGTGCGCACCGGCGGTGAAGGCCACAAGGGCATCTCGCTGGTTTTGTTTCCGACGAAGACCAAAGGGTTTTCCGTGGGCAAGAAGCTGAAGAAGATCGGCAACCTTGCCTCAGACACGGCAGAGCTTTTTTTCGACGAATGCCGAGTTCCAGTCCGTTACATTCTGGGCGAGCGAGACCGCGGCTTTTACTACATCATGGAAAATTTTCAGGGCGAGCGATTGGTGGCGTCGTTGGGCGCGCTGGCCGCCATGGACAAAGCCCTGCGCTGGGCGATCGATTACGGGCATGGACGTAACGCTTTCGGCCAGCCGATCGGCAAATTCCAGGTGTGGCGGCACCGTTTTGCCGAGCACCTGACCGCGGTGGAAGCGGGCCGCTGGCTCACCTATCGTGCCCTGGACCTGGTGAACCACGGCAAGCGCGCCGTGCGGGAGATTACCATGGCGAAACTTTATACGACAGAGCTCTCGCAAAAAATCGCTTATGACTGCATGCAGATTTTCGGCGGGTTCGCCTATACCACGGAATATCCCATCGGACGCATGTGGCGCGACCTGCGCTTGAACACGATTGGCGCCGGGGCTTCAGAAATAATGAAAGAGATCATCGCCAAAGAAGAGAAACTTTGATGGCTGGCCAGCAGGACCTTGAGTTCAACTTGATTCACCGCTTCAACGTTGGCGACGCGTTGCGCCGCAGCGCCGCCCGCTCTCCGCAGCAGCGCGCCATACACTTCATGGGCCGCGAGCTGACCTATGCCGGACTGGACGCGCTGGCCAACCGCATGGCGCGCAAACTCATGACCAGCGGCGTGGGCCGGGGCGATTCCGTAGCCATCTTCGCCACCAACTCGCCGGAGTACGTAGCCGCATTCTTTGGCTGCGCGCGCATTGGAGCTGCGCTGGTCCCCATCAACTTGATGTTTACCGCGGAGGACGTGGCTTACGTGCTGGAGAAGACCCGGGTCAAGACGCTGTTGGTTGAGCCGATGTTTCAAGCCAAGGTCCTTTCGCCGCCGGCGAACTGCTTTGTACTGGATGACAAGTTTCGCGAGTTGCTGAATGAGCACGATGCCGCGCCAGTCGAGCAACTTGTGGAAAGCGAATCGACGCACTTGATCATCTTTACCAGCGGCACCACCGCGAAGCCCAAGGGTGTGGTGCTGACGCATTTGAATTTTTACGCCTACCTGATGGCCAGCTACGCCGACTACGGCCGCGATCGCTCCATCAAATACCTGCTGGCGCTGCCCATGTTTCACGTGGCCGGGCTGGTGATGACCTTTGGCTGCTTTGCTTCCGGCTGCGAAAGCGTGATTATCCCGCTGCCCAAGCCGGAGCAGATCATTCACGCTATCGCGGTGCAGAAAGTAAGCTCGCTTTCTCTGCCGGCAACCGTATGGGTGGGGTTGATCAGCATGCCGCTGATCGAAGCTGTGGACCTCTCCAGCCTGAAGCGGCTCTTTGTGTTCCAGTACCTGCCCACGCCGGTGTTTCAGCGCTGGCGCCGCATTGCCCCGCAGGCGGAGTGGATCAACTGCTGGGGGCAGACGGAAACCACGGCGCTGGGGTCTACGACTCCGCCGGCCGAGCTTGGGCGCATGCTTGCGGCGCCGGACCCCATCGGCGTGCAACATGTTCCGCTGGAACTGCGCATCGTCGACGAGGAAATGAAAGACGTGGAGCCGGGCAAGCCGGGAGAGATCGTCCTGCGCGGTCCGTGCATTTCGCCGGGATATTTTGAAGACCCGGCAGCGAATGAAGCGCTCTTTCGCGGCGGGTGGCACCACACGGGTGACGTCGCCCGCGTGGATGAACACGGCTGGCTTTATTTTCTCGATCGCCAGAAGGACATGATCAAGAGCGGGGGAGAAAACGTTTCCAGCCAGGAAGTGGAGGAGGCGATCGCGCAGCACCCGAGCGTGGCGGAAGTGGCGGTAGTTGGGCTGCATGATCCTTACTGGATCGAGAAAGTTGTGGCCTGCGTGGTCCCCATGCCGGGCCGCGACGTGAATGAGGATGAGCTGCTGGCGCACGCGCGCTCGCGGCTGGCCAGCTTCAAAGTGCCGAAGCAGATCCACGTAATGAAGGAATTTCCCAAGAACCCCACGGGCAAAGTGCTGAAGCGCGTCCTGCGGGAGCGGCTCAACGGCGATGCAGCTGAGGCGGCGCGATGATCCCACACCCCCGTCCGGCAAAATCGGCCGGCCCGGGAACCCCGGTCCCACACCCCAGTACGCGAAAAGAGCGCGTGCCGGGGGCCCCGGTCCGGATCGCCAATGGCTCGGCTTTCTGGGGCGACTCACAGGAAGCGCCCCTGGAACTGCTGCGCGGGGGACCGCTCGACTATCTCACGCTCGATTACCTGGCTGAGATCACTATGTCTATCCTGCAGAAGCTGAAGACGCGCGATCCCCGCGCCGGATACGCGCACGATTTTATCGGCGTGATCAAGCGCGGCGCGCGAGACATTGTGGAGCGCGGCGTCAAGGTCATCACAAATGCCGGCGGCATGAACCCTGTTGGCTGTCGCGATGCTGTTGCTGCTGTATTGCAAGCAGCGGGCTACGGTGGAAGAATAAAAATCGGCGTGGTCACCGGCGACGACATCATGCCGCGGCTTGACCAGATGCTGGAACGCGGCATCCCTTTCACCAACATGGATACGGGCGAGCCGCTCGGCCCGGTCCGCTCACGGGTGCAGAGCGCGAACGTTTATTTTGGCGCGTTTCCCATCGCCGATGCTCTCTGCCGTGGCGCGGGCATCGTGATCACCGGCCGCTGCAATGACGCTGCCCTGGCCCTCGGCCCCATGGCCGGCGAGTTTGGCTGGAAGGCCGACGATTGGGACCGCATCGCGGCAGGCACGATTGCAGGGCACGTGATTGAATGCGGAGCGCAGTGCACCGGCGGCAACTGCCAGGCGGACTGGGAATCGATCCCCGACCTCGCCGGCATCGGTTACCCGATTATCGAAGCCGAGAGCGATGGCACATTCGCGATCACCAAACATGCCGGCACCGGCGGCCGGGTGAACGTGGCCAGCGTGACGGAGCAGTTGCTCTACGAGATTGGCGACCCGAAAAACTACATCACGCCTGACGGCATCGCCGACTTCACTACGATTCAGCTGGAACAAGACGGCCCTGACCGCGTCTGCTTCTCTGGTATTCAAGGACGCCCGGCAACAGATTTCTACAAAGTCTCCATCAGCTACGCAGCCGGATTCAAAGCCGTGGGCACGCTGGCCTACTCGTGGCCTGATGCGTATAAAAAAGCGCGCGCCGCGGACCAGATATTGCGCGCGCGTTTTGATCGTCTGGGGCTCAAACTGGATGCCATTCATTCCGAGTTCCTCGGCGTGAATGCCTGTCACGGAGAGATGTCCGGCGAGCCGGCCGGCGATATTGCCGAAGTCGTGCTGCGCATCGGCGCGCGCAGCATGGAGAAGGCGCCGGTGGAGCGCTTTCTGAAAGAAATTGTGCCCATCGCGCTGAACGGCCCGCCGTCTGTGACCGGGTTGAACGCAGGCCGCAGCAAAGTGGATGAGATCATCGCCTACTGGCCGGCGCTTCTTCCTAAAACTGCAGCAGCGCCGCAAGTGGAGGTCGTGAGCGCGTAACTTCAAGCAGGGAAATCGATTTTCGAGGAGATAGAACAAAATGAAAAGGCCTTTACCAATCAAGAGCTTGTTGCTTCTGTTCTTCCTGGGTGCTCAGACTTTGTTCGCACAGAAAGCGCCCGAAGGCCTATGGCAGGGTTACGACGGAGAGTGGAAACACGTCTCCAGCCAGTTGATGGCGCTGGCTGAGGCGACGCCGGCGGAAAAGTTCGCGTGGCGGCCGGCGGCGGGTGTCCGCTCCACCAGCGAAGTTTACATGCATATTGCGCTCGCGAATTTTTACCTGCTGAGCGTTACCGGCCCGAAAATGCCGGAAGATCTAAAAGAGAACCTGGAAAAGAGCGTTACGTCGAAAGCGGAGGTCATGAAGTGGCTGAAACGCTCGCTGGAAGCGGTGAGGGGCGCGCATGCGGCGGTAACGCCCAGCGACCTGGAGCGGAAGGTGAAGATCGCCGACAGGGAAGCGACGGTGGACGGCATGTATCTTCGCATCATTATTCATGCGAATGAACATATGGGCCAGCTCATTGCGTACGCGCGCATGACCGGCGTGGCGCCGCCGTGGTCCGAGAAGTAGCGCTGCTCTCCTAGGAGAGGCCGTATGAGAATCCAGCTTCGTCAAATTGCGCACGCACGCTCCGGCGACAAGGGCGACGATGTGAATATCGGACTTATCGCTCTTAAGCCGGAGGCCTATCCCATTCTGCTCCGGGAAGTCACGGCCCAACGCGTGAAGCAACACTTCGCGGAAATCTGTCGCGGTGAAGTCGAGCGATATGAGTTGCCCAATCTCCGCGCATTAAACTTTGTGTTGCACCATGCCCTGGATGGCGGCGGTCTTGTATCGTTGCGCGCTGACAACCAGGGCAAGACTTACAGCTCAGCACTGCTGCGAATGGAGATCGATGTACCGTAAGCTCCTTTACGATCTGCGGGACGGAACCGCGCGGATCACGCTGAACCGTCCCGACAAACGCAACGCGCTGGATGGCGAATTGATTGCCGAGTTGAAGGCGGCATTCAGCGCTTCTGCCTCGGACGCTGCATGCCGCGTGGTCCTGCTTACCGGAGCGGGAGCAGATTTTTGCTCCGGCGCCGACTTGGCGAACCTGGAAAAAACCGCGCAGGCCAGCGTGCTGGATAACATGGCTGACGCGCGTTCCACTGCGGATTTGTTCCTGATGATGCGGAACCATCCGCGGCCGGTTGTGGCGGCCGTGCAGGGAAGGGCGCTGGCCGGCGGTTGCGGCATTGCCACCGCTTGCGACATCATTCTCGCCTCGCACTCGGCCCAGTTCGGCTATCCCGAGGTCAACATCGGCTTTGTGCCCGCCATGGTCATGGCTATTTTACGCCGCTCAGTTTCTGAGAAAGCAGCGTTCGAACTTGTGGTCACCGGCGAACTGGTCTCGTCGGACCACGCGCGCCAGCTTGGCCTGGTCCACCGCGTGTTCCCCGACGAACAGTTTTCCGCGGAAGTGGAAGCCTACGTGACAAAACTAGCAGCCAAATCCGCTTCCGCGGTGATGCTCTCCAAACGGCTTTTGTACAACATGGATTCCATGTCGTTCGAAGCGGCGCTGGAGGCAGGCGTGGAAATCAATGCCATTGCCCGCCATACCGACGACTGCCGCAAGGGTGTGGAGAAATTCCTGAAGAAGAAAACGTAGATATGTTTTCAGGGGCTGAAGCCCGGTGTATGTTGAGCTTAACGGCACGGATAAATCCGTGCCCTGATACCCGCAGGGCTTAAAGGCGGAGCAATGGTTCTTCTGCAGCCTCTGAAGTCCTGCCCTGATACTTGTCTTCGCCATTTCTAAAGAAAACGTCCCGGCGGTTTATTTGGGCGCCATGCGTATCGCGCCGTCAAGGCGGATCGTCTCACCGTTCAGCATGTTGTTTTCAATGATGTGCTGCACCAGGGCAGCGAACTCTGGCGGCCTACCCAACCGCTTGGGGAAAGGGACCTGTTCGCTGAGCGAAGCTTGCGCAGCTTCCGGCAGCGCGCCCAACAGAGGTGTGTGGAAGATCCCCGGAGCGATGGTGCAGACGCGAATTCCCGAGCGGGCCAGTTCGCGCGCCAGCGGCAGCGTCATGCCCACGATGGCGCCTTTGGAAGCTGAGTATGCTACCTGCCCGATCTGCCCTTCGTAGGCTGCGACAGAAGCCGTGGTTACAATCACACCGCGGCCGCCGTCTTCATCCGGCTGGTTGGCGGTCATGGCGTTCGCACCGTGGCGGACCACATCAAATGTCCCGGTCAGGTTGACCTGGATTGTGCGGATGAATTTTCCAAGGTCATGCATGCCATTCTTGCCCAGTAGCTTTTCCGCGATTCCGATTCCCGCGGTAGCAACAAGAATATGCAAGCCGCCGTGTGCTTTCACCGCCGTCTCAACGGCGGCAGCAACCTGGGCGTCGTCGGTCACGTCTGTTTTCACGAACTTGACGCTGGTTCCCAACTCCTGCGCCAGCTCGCTGCCGCCTTTTTCGTTGACGTCGGCAATCACTACCTTGGCCCCATTTGCCGACAGCATGCGGACCGTCGCCGCGCCCAGACCAGATGCGCCTCCGGTAACCAGCGCGCTTGAACCGTTGATCTTCATTGCTTCTCCGATTTTTAGCCGCGAATCAACGCGAAATAACGCGAATTATTTTTTGGTTATTCATTTGCATTCGCGGAGATTCGCGGCCACTCTAGTTTAAACGTTCGATGATGGTTGCATTGGCCATGCCGCCGCCCTCACACATGGTCTGCATCCCGTAGCGACCGCCGGTGCGCTCCAGTTCATGCACCAGCGTTGTCATCAGCCGCGCGCCACTCGCCCCCAGAGGATGTCCCAGAGCGATAGCGCCGCCGTTGACGTTCACGTTCGAGAGGTCGGCTTTCGTTTCACGTTGCCACGCCAGAACCACGCTGGCAAAGGCCTCATTGACTTCGATTCGATCCATCTCTTCCAGCTTAAGGCCGGAACGCTGAAAAATTTTACGGGTTGCGGGAATCGGCGCGCCCAGCATCAGCACCGGATCTTCAGCGGCCAGGGCAAACTCAAGGAAGCGTGCCATTGGTTTATGGCCCAGCTTCTCCGCCGTGCCGCGTTCCATGATCAGCACCGCGGCGGCGCCGTCAGTAATTTGCGACGAATTAGCGGCGGTTACTACACCATCGGCTTTAAAGACGGTCTTGAGCGTGGCCATTCTTTCCAGCGTCGTATCCGTCCGAATGCCTTCATCGCGCGTGACGTTCACCGTGCCCAGTTCGGTTTCCACCGGCAGCGGCAGGATTTCGCGCCCGAACCAGCCTTGCTCTGTTGCTCGCGCCGCCCGGCGATGACTCTCCAGGCTGTACTGGTCCAGGCATTCGCGGGTGAGTTTGTAGCGCTCTGCCAGCATCTCCGCGCCGATGCCCTGGTTGAAGTGAGCGTTGTTGTAACGGCGCATCATCGCCGGACCAAAGGGTTTGCCTGGCCCGTTCGCGGCGGAAGCGCCCATGGGTACACGCGTCATGCTCTCAACGCCGCAGCCGATCACAATGTCATAGCTGCCCGCGATCACGCCTTGCGCGGCAAAATGAATTGCCTGCTGGCTTGATCCGCACTGCCGGTCGACCGTGGTCCCGGGAATGGATTCAGGAAATCCGGCGGCAAGAACGGCATTGCGTCCGATGTTGAATGTCTGCTCGCCGACTTGCATGACGCACCCGGCAATTACGTCATCGATCAGCGTAGGGTCAAGCTGGTTACGCTTCACCAGCCCGCTCAATGTGAATCCTAGAAGGTCTACCGGGTGCCAGCTTTTCAGCACGCCCTCACGCCGCCCCAGAGGCGTGCGCACGGCATCAACGATGACTGCTTCGCGTGTCTTCATATTCTGTCGCTTGCGCTCCAAACCGCTCTTACAGCTTGGACGTCTTTAATCTTCCTGCCCTGGAGCAGGTGGCTCGGCGCGTGGTGGCCTCGCCACCAAGGCATGTCTTTTATATTCTGTCGCTTGCGCTCCAAACCGCTTTTACAACTTGGTTGACGCTCGAGTTTTTGTGCCTTTCAGCAGGTGGCTC
>JBGPZS010000251.1:0-6018 GCA_041493865.1 Terriglobia bacterium | reverse complement strand
GTGAGCCTGCCGTTGCCTGAAAGAACGATTTTCAGCTGCAGGTATTGCCCAGCAGCTTTTTGGAACAGCAGCTCCCAGGTATCAAGGCCCGCCGGCATCGGAGTCCATGGAAGCTCGGTCCCGTTTCCGCGCTGGTACGGACCGGGCTCCGGGTTCCATGCCTGGGCCGCAAGGTAGTGGAGATCATTGTGCGCCCGGCTGTAGATCGTCACGCTCGTATCCGAAGGAATTGCGGCGTCGAGCACCAGTTTGTGCCAGATGCAGTCGGGTTCGTGGCCGTCAAAGCCTGTGCCGTCGGGTCCGGTGCCGTCAAAAATCGTGAAGAGAGTCGCTTCATCCACATATCGTGGCCGGCGCTGAATCACCAACGGCACAAACCGGTCCTGCGAGTCGTAGTAAACCTGAGTGGTTCCCCGTACGAGAGCACGTCCGCCGAAAAGCCGCATGGGATAGAACTCAGGCAGCGGCGTAAGCACGAGCTGATCGGTATCGTAAACGGCAGTGAACGCCCACGATTGGTCACCGTTGGCTGCCACCACATAAAGAGTATTGCTGCGCAGGCCGGTGGGAGTCTGCTCCGCTGGAATCATCGCGAAATCAAACCCCAGGAGGGTGAAGCCGTCTCGATCATCCGGCGCGAGGATATCGAGAACGGTTTGCAATGAGACCGGCTGCCCAATCTCTTGCCCATAGCGGAAGCGGTACACCCGCGAGAACTGCTTCAGTGGATCACTTTCGAGCAGCAAAACCGTACCATCGGGGAGTGCCTCAATCGCAATCGCGTCGATGGAGCCCAGAGGCGAAGCCATTCCGAGCGCAATGCCAGTGGGAAAAGTGCGGTGCGGATGGCCGGGCGCAGAAGAACCGTCGGCCGGTGCGAAAACTTCAACCGGCTCCCGCGAAACATCGACCGACGTCTGGTCCTGGCGGATGACAGCAAAGCTGCGATCCAGTACCCACAACCGCCGGTTGGCGCGGTCGAGAATCCAGACGCCACCGCCGGGAGCAGGCGCCATATCAAAGGGTACAAAATCAATATCCGGCGGCCACACGAACTGGCGCGGCGGCCCGCCATGAAACAGATCAAACACCAGGAACCCTTTTGGCTCGAGTACGCCAACCACCAGGAAATGCAGCTCCGTCACGACCAATCCGCTAAAGGCCAGCGGTTGCGCGGGCGGCTCCGGAGACAACACGCCGAACCTGCCATCCTGCGCATCGCGGTTGCGGGGAATTTCATCCCGTGAAGCCCAGAAGTGAGTGGTCGCGCTGGTTCCAGAAGAGTTTACGAGCAGTTCGTTGCCCGACGCGTCAATCCAGTACCAGTTACCGAAACGGTCTTGGGCCGCGCCCCGGCGCTGATCGATTGTAGGCGGATTGTTGCCCGGCGCGCTGTGAAACAGGTTCACACGCACGCCCAAAGTCACTTCTGAGCGTGCCGGGTTCCAAGAGAATGACGGGCCCGCCTGCTGCACGGTATCAAAGATCGAAGAGCCGCCGTCCATCGTGCAACGCGCCCAGTCGTCACGCCCCAGCAGCAGATGAAAACGTGTGCGATTGGAGTCCATTAGTTGCACTCTCCCGGAATCACGGGCAACTGCGCTGCGGCGGTGGCAGTGGCCTGCGTTGTGCCGCCACGCAGTTCGTCAAGGCTCAGCGCTGGACCGTTGGTCACGCTGATGCCGAGCACGCGCGGCAGTTGCAGGCCAGTCATGTCTACTTGTGGCACGGCGGCGCCCGATTGCGCTAAAAGCACGTCCTGCACAAACTCGACTCCAGACGTCCGCCCGGCGACGGTCATTACTTCCAGCGAGATCACCGGCTTCCCCAGCGGCCAGCCCTTGTACACCGACGCCGACAGAGGGGCGCTGAGCAATACCGCCGGATCATCGGGGAGTTGCTGCGGCCCGCCCACGATAGGAGCAAGGAATTGCAGCACCGCGGCTTTCACGGCCTCCCGCACCGGCGCAGGATTGATGCCGGGCAGGACCTGGATGCCGATGGAAATCCAGATACCCACATACTCCGGACCGCGCAAGAACACCTCAGTGGTAACCAGACGGCGGGTATCAAGATAGCTGCACACCGTATCAAGAAAATCGTTGCTCGGTGAAGGCGCATCAGGAATCACGGGATCAAACGTGGGAACCAGCATCAACGTGACTGCGCCAGCAGCATCGCCGCCCCGCCGGCTGCTCAATTCGGGGTGATAGTTGGGCAACACTTCCACTCGGCCGATCTCAACCCCCGGAGTCCTGAGGGTCACCGTCTCAAAATCGTAAGCAGTCACCAGCCGGTCACGATGCTGCAAGTAGCGCGAGATCTGTTTTTCTCCCGCAGCAGCGGTTTCCGCATCCGCTCCGCCCCAGGTGCGCACCGGATTCGTGACTTTGAAACCCTCGGGCAGCGCCGGTGCCGTATTCATTGAGTCGGGGCCAACGTTTCCCGCCGCGCCCTGGCTGAAATCATAGGTGGCACGCAGAGTTGTTCCCTCCTGCGGACGCGCGCCATGCGCTCCATCGCCAAATGTAATCTGGCCTGCCTCGGGGTCGAGAACAAAGACCCTGGCTTTTGACTCGTCGAACAACGGAACCGGGCTGCCCGGCGGCAAGCGCAGGTCCGGCACCGGCACTTCAGGCCCGGCAAGGAATATGTCGTCGACTTCCGTCCAAGTCTGCGTTACGCCCCTCGTGGTCACCGCGATCTTCACCGTCTTTGCCAGCACCGGCGCATGGGAAAGCTTCATCACCTGGTCTGGTTCGCCGGTGCCAGCCGGCAGCAGCTCCGCGGAGATCCGTTCACGCTGGCTGACGGGAACGCAATTGATGCCGATCCACTTAAACTGCGCCGGCGTAATCGCTGAAGGACGAATCCGCAGCCACGTGATGAGACGATCGTTGAGCGAGGTGTCTTCCAGCGAAGGCGGCAGCCCACCAACACCGCTCTCCAGTGGATCGATGTTGTTCCACAGCTTCAAGCTGTTCTTGTCCGGCATAGTTACATCAACAACGCCGGGCTGCGTAAATACGTCAGTCGAAGGACTGCTGGACAAAGGGCGATACTGCGGTACGCGGTTCTCGCTGTCCTTGAGGCCACCGGTGGCGGGAAGGTTGGGAATATCGAACTCAAGCGTGACCGGCGAAGGCGCGCTCACGGCCCTTCCTGACGGCAGGATGGCCGTGTTGTTTTCCAGGAACGGGACCACGCCGACCGTGAGCGTCTTTCCCGCAATGGCTTCGCGCGCGGCATCCACAAGCAGGTCCGGCGGTTTGTCGCTTTCACGCACGAACAATGCCAGCCACAGGTAGCCATCCACCGTCTGGCTAAGTTGCACGGGGTCGCCACCCGGCAAAGGAAAGGCCGCAGCCTGATAGAGCGTGGGCGGAGGATCCTGCGGCGTTCCACGGAATGAGGCGTAAAGCTGCTGGTAATAATCGATCATCTGCTGCGATGGCGAATCGATGGTTTGCTTGAAGTAAATGCGGCCTTCAATCGGAAGGACGTCGATGGCCCGGGTGGTGCGGAAAGGCACCTTGCCGGCACGCAACTCAACGCCATCATTGAGAGTAACAGTCTGCAGCAGGCCCTTGTCATTGGAGATGGTTGCAAGTCCCTGTGCGCTGGTGGCCGGCTGCAATGGCACGTTCAGCAGTTTCAGGAATTTCTTGCGGTTTCTTTCCGGAATCTGGTTCGCCCGGTAGAGCAGGCTCTCGGTCATGAACGCAAAAACTTCAATCAGGGTGACCCCGGGGTCGCTCTTGTTAAAGTTCGTCCACTCCGGCGTGTAGACCGGAACGCGTGCCAGCGCTTCATCCAGAAGCTCCTGGTAGCGGCGATCGTCGAGATTGGGAATGGTCAACGGCACAGTTGGTTAACCCCCGAGCTTCACGCTTACGTTAACGCGTTCCTTCACCTGAGTGGCAACGAGCTTGTACTCAATCGTGGCAATGGCCAACTGGACATCGTCCTGGTCCTGTTCCACGCTCACGTCCGTCAATGAAATCCTGGGCTCCCACAACTGCAGCGCCTTGGTAATCCGGTCCTGGATCTGAAACCGCGTGGCGACTGTATTGGGCTCGAAAAGATATCGCTGCAATCCCGCGCCGAAGCTGGGCAGATTCAGACGTTCGCGCTCCTGTGTGCGCAGGATGACCTGGATCATTTCGCGAATGTTGCTCTCGCCTTCTGACCACACAATGCGGCCGTCATCGCCCACTCGCGGTGGAAATGACATGCCTCGCCCGTAAAGCTTCCCGCCATCCATAGCTACGAATCCTTGGCCGAAAATTTCGGCAGTGGCAGACAAATCTGGAAAAACGGCATCCAGAAAAAGATGATGTCCAGCAATTTCACGAAGATGATGAGCAGGATCAGGGCAACGATGGTGATGATGGGGATGGAGAAGGAACACACCATCCCGGCAGAAATTCCGTCGCCACACGGCTTGCCGCCGCCGGCATCCAGGCCTTTGTGGAATGGGAACGGAAGCACTGACATGATGAGGTCGCCGAAGCTCATGCCGCCCATCTTGCTCACCTGGCCACACAGCGTATCGGACATGACGAATGCGGTATTCTTGTCGAACTTGCGCAGACCCCCAGGCGTGGTGTCAATGGGAAGTCCAATGCGAATCGGACGCGCCGGCGCGTCGGAATCAAAGTAGGCTGCCATCTGAAAAGCAACCGTGGGTTCGCTGACCAGCGGCAGCGTGAGCGCCGCGCAGTTCGGGCGCTCAAGTACGCAACGAACCGTGAACCATACCGGACCTTGCGGATTGGCATTCGCCTGGGCCACCAGCCGGGGCGGCAATGGATTGGCCGCAACAGGAGCCAATGTTTGCAGGGCGGCAACAATTTGGTTCTCAAAGGCCGTGCGATCATTTGTGTTGGAAAGGCCCGGCAGACCGTGTTTCCCCGAGGCATCAACCGTATAGAACGGAAAGAGGAAATTGGGCCACCCTGCTCGACCGCCAGCGGTCTGGCTCTGATACGTGGTCTTTACGCTTTCCAGCAGCGTTGCAGCCGCATAGGCTTTCTGCAGCGCAGTGACCATCGTGGTGCCCGAATAAGTAACGGCAGATAGCGTGTTCCAGATCGGCTTCAGGGAATTGTTCAGGCTTGTTCCATCGCCACGTTGAATCGCTTGCCACAGGTCATTGAGGTAGGTTTCAAAATAGCGTGCCAGATCCAGCAGGACATACCACGACACCTGTTGAATCTGGTCGTTGCCGCTTTGCCGGATTGTTGGAATGGAATTCTGCCGGACGGTCTCTTCGTCGCTTGTTAACGAAGCCAGCGTTGGATCGGGCTGGGTCGCTGCAACCGTTCTGTCGGCTACATCTTCCAAGTTCTTCAGCGGGCTGATGACTTGCGTCTTGAGCAGCATCAGGCGAGCATCTATCGGAGCCGGTAATGGGGCAGCCCCGGCGGGATTCGGCTGTACCGCCTGCAGCAGCCGCTCGCGATCGCCCACCGGAATCAAACCTACCAGCAAACGGCGACGGCGCAGATCGTCTTCAACGTAAGCCGCGGGCGACAACGCGTGCCGTTCTTCACCATCCACCAGCGTCTCAGGATCGCTCATCTGCTGCCACTGCTTGTTGACCAGCGCAAGCTCGTCACAATCGCGCGGGTCAGGATTGATCTTGTCGGCGCTCGCATGTGGCTGCAGCATGCGCAGCACGAAGCTCGCCTTCTCCTTCGCTCCCGCATCAATCTTCCGGTCCGGCAGCCCGAGCATACGGCACACCAGGCAGGTAGTGACCATGTAATACCTTTGATGGACAGGTTGATACAGTTTGAGAATCCTGCGCCCATCTGAACCTGGAGAGGCTGTCGATGCGCCGATCACCCGGCTGCCTCTGGCCTGCAAACGCTGCACGGCAACGTTGCGGGCCCGCGTCAATGTCAGTGCCAGTCCGCTTTTTTGTGGCGACGCCGCCGGCTCATTGGGTGGAGCGCTCCATGTTTCTGGCGCTGCCACATATTCGCTGAGCCGTTGCGGCTCAATGCTCAACAG
>JBGPZS010000331.1:0-4920 GCA_041493865.1 Terriglobia bacterium | reverse complement strand
TGCCCGCCCACGCCGACGCGCTCAGGATCAGTCACGCCTATCTCAACCGCTTTGTCGATGGCCGCCTTGGCACTGGCGACTACTTGCTCCACGTAGGTGTTGTTCATGGTTTCAGGATCGCCGACGACGGGCATGGTGGCATTGTCCAGCACGGCGTAACCCTGGGTGATCAGGAACAGATGCGAGATGCCGCTGATGGTGGTAAAGCGATACTGCGAGCCGGAAACCTGTCCGGCGGTGTCCGCGTCATTGAACTCCAGCGGGTAAGCCCACACGATAGTCGGCAGTCGCTCGCCTGCTTTATAGTTGGCGGGAAGGTAGAGAGTAAAAGAGAGCTGAACTCCATCGATCCGCTTGTAAGTTACAAGCTGCTTGGTAATGCCGTGCAACTGGGGCGCAGGATCGGGGAAATCAGTAACGGCCTTTTTGTCAGCGCCATTGGACGTACGGACAAAATAATTTGGCGGCTCGGTGGGACTCTCATGACGGGTAATGAAACGCGAGCCATCGTCCGCCATCAGCGCCACTACCGATTCATACTGGCCGTCTGCGCATTGAAAGATGCGCTCAGCTTTTAGCGTGTTCATATCAAAGCGGTCCAGGAAAGGGAACTCGCCTTTTTGCGACGCGCCGGCGCCGACAAGGAAAATGGAACTACCTTCCTGACGCAGCACCCGCTTGCCATTGGGCAGCGTGCGCATCAAGGGCGTGCCGGGATCACGGTAGCGATCGCGAATAGAGCGCTCAAAGATCAGCCTGGGCTGCTCACCGGCTTTGGCGCTGTCGATCATGAACGTGCGCAGCCAGCGGCGGTCGCGATTGTAGTCGCGTACCAAGCCAATGCCGTTTTCGCCCCACTCGATGGCTGAGCCTGAGCGGAAGCCGCCACCACCACCGCCTGCAGGCACAAAACGCTGCTCCAGCTTGACCAGTTCCTTGGGATCGTCAGTAAACGGGGCGCTCAACATCATGACTTCATCGCGGAAAGGAGCTTTGGCCTTGGGATCGCCGCCATCGAGCGCGTCAGCCCAGACCAGCGTGGCTGGCTGCGCCGGCATCCATTGGTAGTCGCGTGGCCCAAGCGGCACGCCTTCAATCGGTACGTGGTCTTGCAGAGGCACGCTGGCAACTTTGTATTCCATTTTGCCGGCCAGGTTCCAGACTTCCACTTCCTTCGGGAAATCGCTCTCCGGCAAGATGTAAGAGTAAGGACGGTGAATGCGGCTCACCAAAAGGTGCTTTCCGTCAGGGGAAGGCTCGATGCGGGCAAAAATTCCCGGCTTGCCCACCGGAGTGACTACGCCGTTGCTGACCAGCGCCAACTGCGCAGTGGCGTAGTAGTCAAAGAGGTCTTCATCGTGGGCGTCTTGCAGCAGGTCTTCATAGGTGCGGACAGGAGCGCGCTTGCCATCGCTCTCCTGGATCACGGGGCCATCCGGCGATTTGGGTGCGGCGGGCGGATTGCCGCGCGTTGCCGGCACGGTTTGCACCAGGAGTGTTTTGCCGTCGGGCATCCACTGCACGGCATCGCCCAGCACCGCACTGATCCTGACCTTGGGGACCACGTTGGCGGTGTAGGTGCCGATTTGGCCGGTCCATAATTCAATGCCGTTGGCCGTGGTGTTGGTGAAAGCGAAGTGCTGGCTATCCTGCGACCACTCCGGCGCGCTCAGGTAAGCATTGCGCGGCAGAGTTACTTCAGCCTGCTCATTGCCGAGCGTGTAATAGAGACGCAAGCGCACGAAGCGCGGAGGATGGTGCCTTCCGTTGGTCGACGGGTTGATACGCAAGCCGGCCAGACGAAACATGGGCTGGGCCAGATCTGAGATTGGCGGGTTAGCCAGCCGGTCAGCCGCGAGCAGCCACTTGCCATTGGGGCTTACCTGCACCTGCGGCGTGGGCCGCGCGCTCAGAATGTCAGAGATCGGCTGTGGAGCTTTCTGGTAGCCGCGCAGGACCGCCTGCTCTTCCTGGGGAGCCTGCTGGGCGCATACCGCCTGCCACGGATAGAGAGCAACCATGACCAGCAACGGAGCAATAACATGACGCAGGAGATTACGCATATAGACCGCCTTGCCTTTGAATTTTTTGAACGGATGAGTCTATCCAAAGTTGAGAGGGATTTGAAGGAATCTATTGCCGCTACGGGACGCTCTTTGGTCTACGCGCCGGGGTGATGGACGGGGGACTTTCGAGTGTACGTCAAGAGTGTTTTTAGTTTTCAGCCAGGACAATGGCTGCGGCGAGTGCGGCCGTTTTTTCGTCTTTGGTCCAGGGCGGGCCGAGCGAGCGTCCCATGCCATTGATTTTTTTGTGAACTCCGGCTGTGTCTTTTCCGAAGGCTTTCCGTGCGCAATTGTCCAGGTCGCTCTCGCGGATGCCGGTGACGGGGATTTCCAAACGTTCCAAGGCCTGACGAAACGCCTGGCGGAAGAATTCACCTTCCGCGGTGTGAATGAGTGCGTGGGAGCCCAGGACTTCATCCAGGTCCGGCAAGGGTCGAGCAGAACTCAGCAGGATGGCAGAGCCAACCAGATAAAAACTGCGGTCCCGCAACTGAGCGGAGATCTGCCGCAGGGCCTCCAGGGCCAGGCCCCTGGATTCGGCTGCACACCTGGCCAGGTGTCTCTCCGCCGCGCGAAGCTCCATTTCTTCAACGTAGTGATAAGGCTGGGTAACACCGACGGCTTTGGGGTCGATGATGACAACCTTGCGCCGCTCAATGATCTCTTCCGAACCGTGCTGGCCCGTCAGGGCCACCAGCGCGCCCCACCCGGAATGGACGCGGATACCGATTGCTGCTGACTTCATTGGGACTACTTTACTCCCCGACCCGCAAAATGTTAGGCGCCTTGTGTGCGTCTTGCATTGCCTTCAGTGACTAGATTGATTCCGGCAACTCTGTTTTTACTCTCCGCATCTAATTATCAACCAGCAACACAGGATAATTTCGATAGGGTCTCATCGGGCCAGGAGGTGGGTTGTGAAAAAGTTGCTTTTTGCGATCATTGCGGTTGGCCTTTGCATGCCGGCGCTCTCCGCCTTTGCCGATACGCTGGAGTTGAAGAACGGCAGCGTAATCAAAGGTACGTTTATCGGTGGTTCGGAAGCGCAATTGAGCTTTCGCGTGGGCTCAACCGTTCAACATTACGCGGTGGCCGACATCGTATCTTTGAAATTTGAGGCGGATTCCGGACGCTCGGCAAACTACGAGAACTTTGCTCCCCGGCCAGAGCCGAATTATCCTCCCGCACCGCCACCGGTACGCTCAACGGCGTCTGCCCCGGTTGCCGTTGGTGACAGAATCAGTGTACCTACAGGCACACGGCTGACCATTCGCACCGTTGACGCGATCGATTCCGACCGCAACCGTGTGGGAGACAAGTTTGCCGCCACGCTGGACCAGCCGCTCTATGTGAACGATATGCTTGTCGTCCCCAAGGGCGCCGACGTTTACGGACGCCTTGAAGAAGCAAAAGAAGCCGGACACCTGGCAGGCAAGGCGCAGCTCAGGCTGTCACTGACGGGAATTGTGGTGAACGGCCAGACCTATGCGCTCTCCACGGGCGACTACGAACTTTCCGGGAAGTCACGCACGGCCAACACCGCAACCAAAGTGGGTGGAGGCGCGGCAGTAGGAGCGATCATCGGGGCCATAGCCGGCGGTGGCAAAGGAGCAGCGATTGGAGCAGGCGTTGGAGCTGGAGCGGGAACTGCCGTCCAGGTCGCGACCAAGGGCGACCAGGTGCACGTACCTAGTGAAACCCTGCTGGAGTTTTCGCTGGACCAGCCGGTAACGATGCCGATTTCGCAGAGATAAGCACTGCGTGGTGGCAGCGGCCTTGCAATATCCGGCTAATGACTGGTTACTAATGTCACTAACGTTCGACGCGGAAGGTGTACTACTCTAGGGATACGAAGTACATGAACTTCCGGAGTGCCCATGATGGATGCAATAATGAAAGAAGCAGCAATCATTCAGGAAACAGCGATCCAGGAGGCCAATCAGGCCTTCAGCAAACAGGTGACGAACCAGGTCGCCCGCATTACCGGCGAACTGAATCGCCTGGAGCAATTATTGAGCGCCGGCATGGTGGACCGCCGCGTGCTGAGCGAGTTTCGCTATGCCGTGGACCGCGCCCGGCAGACGGGATGGCAGGTCCAAACCTGGCTTGACGGCGATGGGCGCGCGCTCGAGACCGTAATCACAGAAGAGCGTATCCGCTGTATTACACGCATGACCAATCATCTGGCCTCAGAGCTGGAAGCGGGACGCAAGGAGTTCGCAGGTCTGGATTTACTCCAGGAAGCCATGAAAAAGCTGGATGGCGTACTGCAAAACGCGTAAGCCAGGTTCCTTCAGTTCGGGCGTGGCTGGTAAGATATTGTCCACAGATGAAAAAGATTGTCTTCGCGGTACTTGCCCTGTCCCTGGCCAGCGCGTCGTTGGCCCAAAAACCAGTGGTCCAAAAACCAGTGGCCGAAAAAACGACGGCCCAAAAACCGGTTGCACAGAAACTGCAGCTCCAATGGAGGGAATACGTCTATCCCCAAGACGGATTCGCCATCACGCTGCCTTCCGCGCCGAACCCGCATAACGATGCCGGTGACCGGCACATTAACGTCTACACAGTTTCAATGGGGAAGACCGTTGTCAGCCTGCGCGCGATCAGCCGGCTGATGGACTGCGAAACGGGCCTGGCCGACCTGTGGGACAAGGCGGAAAGCAACAAAGATCCCCGCGAACCCGTGGTTCGTGGCTCGCTCAAACAGGTTTCGCTGGCTGGAATGAAGGGGCTGGAGTACGAGACGGAGCTTGGTTCGGGAGAGCGGTCACTGCATCGCTTCCACTGCGCGGACGAGCACAAATTTTACATCTTCAGCGTTGGCTATTTGGGCAAGCTGAGGCCGCCCGAGGTT
>JBGPZS010000005.1:0-22397 GCA_041493865.1 Terriglobia bacterium | reverse complement strand
CTCGCCCATACTTCAGCAGGAAGTAAGCCGCGCCCACCTCTCGCTCTTGGAGATCTTTGTTGGGGTAGAGCGCGGTCACTAGCTCATCGGCGTGGCGCAGGACTTCAGTGTTCTTCCTTGCCTCGGCCCGGGCTGCTTTGTCGCGGACGCCCTGCAACTGGTAGCGCATCTTCGCGCCCGCGTTCTCCGCCGCATCAATCAGCGTGCGGTCCAGCTTTTCCAGCGGCCCTTGAATCAGAGATAACGCCTGTTCCAGATGCTCCGCCGCCTGATCAAAACTCTTGAGAATACTGTCCGGCAGGGCGCGCGAAGCGACCAGCTCTCGCGTCTTCTCCGGTCCGCCAAATAGGTCGGCCAGAGATAGCTGATAGCGGTCCAATAGCTTGGCGATGCGGGGTTCAACCAATGTGGCGAAAATGCGCGGAACAATCGGCGTTACCCGGCCTGCCAGCTTGCGGTAGACAACTTCTATCTGGGCGAAGTAAGCGATCTCGGCTGGGCCGCCGATGTAACACAGCGTCGGCAGCAGATGGTCCTGCATCACCGGACGCAGCAGCACGTTGGCGCTGAACCGCTCCGGACATCGTTCCGTCTCCTGCAACAACTCCGCTGCCGTCAGCTTGCGCTCGCCAACAAAAAAACCCTGGTCGTGATGTCTTACCGGCGTTCTCGTTCCGTCTTCAAGATAGAAACACAGCGTGTGCGAAGGCGTGACTTTGACTTGCGCGTGGTATCCCGCCTGCTCCAGCTCTTGATTCCTGGCGAGCAGCGCCTGGTTGATCTCTTCCGCCTTCTCCAGCGCCGCGCGAAATACCGGCTGTGCGATGCGGTGCAGCTCTGCGTCCAGCGGGTTCAGGAAAACCACGCCCAGGTCAGAAAACAGCTTGGCGTAAAACCTGCCAAAGGCCGTCCCAAACGTTTCGCCCTTGCGATAGCTCGCGGCCAGCAGTTCGCTGATCTCTGACCGGCCAAAGATTCCTTCTACCTGCGCGACAGCCGCTGTGATCTCGTCCGCAAAAGCAATCGTCCCCACCGGCGCGCCCTCGCGGTGCGGCACGTTGACCGTGAATTTCTGCAAGTGGTCGCTCGCGGGAAGGTTGATTGTGTTGATCTCTTCCAGGTCGTGGTCTTCGGTCGCCAGCCAAAACACCGGCACAGCGCCTGCCTTTTCCGCCATCAGGACCGCGGTCAGCGCTTTCAGAATGCAGAACGTGGGGCCGCCAAACAGGCCAACCTGCTGTCCCGTTACCACCGCCGGAGCGCCCTCGCGCAGCCGCTGAATGTTGGCCAGGGTTTTTTCCCCCGCTCCGAACTCCAGGTTCTGCCGCTCCAGGACCGCCGCCACGGCCTGCCGTCGCTCCGCCGGATACTGAATTTTTCCTGTCTCTTCCGCCCACCATTCCTGGCTCAGCGGAGGCCGCGCATAAAACTGCTTTACCCGGTCAAAGTTGTGGAGAAAATCATCAAACAGGCGTGTGGTGTGGGGAATGCTGGAAAAGGGAAGGCACTCGGTTTCCAAGGTTTGGCTCTCCACAATCTGCATAGACTGATTGGACGCGCAACGGCCCGGCTGGTTGCACAAAATCTGCGTTCAGGCCGGCCTGCCGATTGTAAAGGATTAATTTGGAAACCCAGCGCCGAAGGCGCGAAGAGAAGTTATCCCGCCGCGAGATTCAGAAGCTGAAGAATATTTGATTTGTGGAAGGCCCTCGAGCGGTTTGGAGCGAGGAACCCCTTTTCTCTCCGATTCATCGCTGGAGGTTTCCAGGAGAGATCCTTCGCACAAACCGCTCAGGATTTCGGCTGCGGGGCCCCGCTCCGCTCACGCCCGCAAAACGCCTCAACTTAAAATCCGCAGGGCCGAAAGGCCTGTGGGGGTTCGAGTTCCCCTCTCGGCACCATAAAGCTGATCCGACACGCTGTTCTTGCTTGCATCAGCCGCCCGTATTCGACCTTCTTATCGTGGCCCGATGCGCCCTGCGTCTCTGTTTCTTCTTGGCCAGCCGCGCCTCGGCATATTTGTCGATAACGCGGTGCGAAGCAGCCTGCTTTGCCGTGCTGGCGGGCGTCTCCGGCATTGCATTTGGTTCCGAATGTTCTGTCGACGTAGTCATACTTCCTTCTCCTTTGTGGCGTGATCAAGGATACGCACACGCGTGTTGGGCAACTGTTCAATTGTGAACTTCATTTTCATGAGGTGCGGGTGGCGTTAAAGAGTGCAGGGCGTAAACGTAGTACTGCCCGAAGCGCTGTACGCACTCCGGGCAGTTTCGGCTTACAGAACTTTTACGTTCTCTGCCTGCCAGCCTTTCGGCCCCTTGGTGACGGTGAATTCCACCGCCTGGCCTTCCGGCAAGCTGCGAAAACCGCTGGACTGGATCGCGGAGAAATGCACAAACACGTCTCCCTCACCGCTGTTGCGGGTAATAAATCCAAATCCTTTTGCGTCGTTAAACCACTTCACAATTCCTTGTTCCATTTTGTCTTGTTCCTTTGTTTTTTGATATTTCCTGCTGAGAAGATTGACTGGTTTCTGTGAGGTGGGTGTCGCTTGAAGGCTGGACCGGCTCGCTAACCGCTGGTGAATCACACTTAACGGGAGATTTGATTATACACCCTGGAGAGGTTCAATACCTCTTTGGCGGCAAAGATAAAAGCTTACCTCGCCCACGCCTGTTTCTGATTGGCCTTCAACTTCTTCAGTCTATTGCCCTTAGCTGTCATTTGCGCCGAATTACCACTGTAACTTTCTTACTCTTCAAATTTAGGGTACCTTCCTCCCAACGCCCAGTGTCCCGAGCAAGTGTTCTTTCGGCTGAGGAGAGGAACCATGTCTCGAAATCATTTCTTCCGGATCGCTTTGTTTGTCGTGTGCCTCGGCTCCTACGCCGTTGCGCAAACCGCTCCGCGCGACCAGCAGGGCGTTCTGCCCATCACCACCAAGTCCGCGCCTGCGCGCCAACTGTTTATTGGTGGCCTGGTCAAGCTGCAAAACCTGCACGGGCCGGAAGCGATGCAAGACCTGCGCCAGGCCGTTCAGCTTGATCCCGATTTTGCGCTGGCCAATATCATGATCAGTTTTGAGTCGGTCGATCCCTCGGTCGATCCGGCCGAGAAAGTCGCTGCCCGTGAGAAAGCCAATGCCGCAAAGTCCAAAGTAAGCCGCGGCGAGCAGCTCGTGATTGACTGGCTTACCAGCTCCAGCGAAGGCAAGATCGTCCCGGCCATCCAGGCCATGAATGAGGTCCTGGAGCAATTCCCGAATGACAAATTTCTGGCCTGGATGGGCGCTGTCTGGGTCGAGAACCAACAGCAGATCACCCGCGCCATCCCTATGTTTGAGCGCGTGGTGCGGCTCAATCCTGACTTTGCGCCTCCACTGAATGAACTGGCGTATTGTTACGCGCGCACCCGCAATTTTGAAAAAGCGTTCACCACCATGCAGCGCTATATCACGCTGCTGCCCAACGAATCCAACCCACAGGACTCTTACGCCGAGATCCTGCGCATGGCCGGCAAGTTCGATGAAGCGCTGGTCCATTACCGCGCCTCGCTCAAGATCGATCCCGCATTCGTGTATTCGCAGCTCGGCATTGCTGATACTTACGCTCTAAAAGGTGACGAGGCCCGCGCCCGTGCCGAATACGCGCTGGCAATCCTGCATGCTTCTTCCAGGACCGAGGCCGCTACCTGGGGCCTGCAATCTGCCATCACTTATATTCGTGAAGAAGACTTGGCCGGGGCCGACGCGGCATTTCGCGCCGTCGCTCGCCAGGCGCACGAAAACGACCTCGCCGTGCCGGAAGCCGAGGCTTACCGCACCATGGCTTCATACCAGAGCAACGGCCCTGCTGCCATTGAGTTATTAAAAAAAGCTGAAGATGTACTTCAGGAAAAACACACGCTGCCCAAACTGGCCCAGCAACAGGAGTTGGCACTGGTGCTGCGTGAACGTGCTGCCCGAGCCGTGCGCGAAGGCAAAAATGACATTGCCGCAGCGACGCTGAAGCGGCTCCAGGACCTGGCCGACTCTACCCACGATCAAGTTGTCCAAATCGCTTACGAAGGCGCTGCCGGCGCTGTGCTTGTCGGGCAAGGGAAGTACGAAGAAGCGCTGGTCCATCTTTCCGAAGACAATCGCAATCCTCTGTCGTTGCTCCTGATGGTCCGCGCCTACCAGAACATGGGCGAGAAGGCCCGGGCTGACGAACTTTCCACGCTGCTGACAAACTGGAACGAGCCGACTCTCGAACATGCGCTGGTCGTCCCCGAGTTTCGCGCCCGCCATACTGAGAGCGCGCGATCCTTCATGCGCATGTGAGCGCAAAGGTAAAGCCCCTTCCAGGGACGGAATCCTCCGGCCTCTAGCCTCTGAGCTGCAAGCATTCCGCTTCTTCCCGCGAGGAATTCTCGTCCTTAATTGCCGTTGGTCTCCTGTGACCCTGATCACTGTTGGCCCACGCTCATTCCCGCTAAAGTCCTACTTTCGTAAACCTGCGTCTTTAGAAATAATGCTCTCGCAGCCATTTCGGTGTACCATACCGAGTTTTGTGTTGAGAGGGGAAACGGACATATGAGAATTGCGGTCCCACGGGAGAAACAGCCGGGTGAAGCCCGGGTGGCATTGGTGCCCGAATCAGTAAAGAAGCTGGTTGCCGCCGGCGTGGAAGTTGGAATTGAGACCGGTGCGGGCGTACACGCTGGATTTCCTGACGCAGAGTACCAGACAGCCGGCGCCAGCGTGATGGGCCGCGCCGACCTGCTGCCTGAAGCTGATATCCTGGCCTGCGTGAACCGTCCTGAGCCGGACGACTTCGCCAGGCTGAAGCCGGGCGCCGTCATCATAGGCTTTCTCAAGCCGCTGGACGAACCCGCCGCTCTGGAGCCGGTTGTCTCCCGAAAACTCACCGCTTTTGCCCTTGAACTTGTCCCCCGCACCACGCGCGCGCAATCCATGGACGCGCTGTCTTCCATGGCAACTGTTGCCGGTTACAAAGCCGTGCTGATCGCCGCCGCGCGACTGCCCCGCATGTTTCCCATGCTCATGACGGCCGCCGGCACCGTCCCGCCGGCCAAGGTGCTGGTGCTTGGCGCGGGAGTCGCAGGATTGCAGGCCATCGCCACCGCGCGCAGGCTGGGCGCCGTTGTGGAAGCGTATGACGTTCGCGCCGCCGCCGGGCAGGACGTCAAGTCGCTCGGCGCCAAGTTCCTGGAAGTGGACCTCGGCGGCATTGAAACACAGGATGCTGGCGGATACGCGAAAGAGCTTTCTCCTGAAGCCCTGCAGCGCGGCCGTGACATGGTGGCCAAGCGCGCCGCAATCTCTGATGTGGTGATCACCACCGCCCAGGTCCCCGGACGAAAAGCGCCTCTCATGCTGACCGAAGACGCCGTGAACAGCATGCGCCCAGGTTCTGTTGTGATTGATCTCGCCGCTTCCACCGGAGGCAATGTCGCCTTTACCCGTCCAGGCGAGGACGTGGAGCACAACGGCGTTATTATTATCGGTCCTCTGAACCTGCCCGCGACCGTTCCGGGCCATGCCAGCCAGCTTTACTCGCGCAATCTCACCAGCTTCATGGCGCTGATGAATGACAAAGGCAGTTTGAAAATCGACATGAATGACGACATCTTGAAAGGGGCCTGTGTCGCTTACCAGGGTGGCGATGTCCATCCCAAAGTGGCCGCGGCCCTGGGACACCCCGTAGCGTAGCGCAACATTAGTAGTGCAACACAAGGAGATCTGAATGGAGCACTTACTGTTTCATCCCGTAGGATTTATCTCTGCTTTTTTCCTGCTGCAAGGAACGCGGGCCCAGGTATTGAGCCCGGTCGTTCTGATCGCTTCACTCTATGTGTTTGCCCTGGCCGCTTTCCTGGGCTACCAGGTGATCTCTCGCGTGCCTCCTCTGCTGCACACGCCGCTCATGTCGGCCACGAACGCCATCTCCGGCATCTCGCTGATCGGCTCTCTGGTGATCGCCGGTTCGCATTATGACGAGCACCAGACGCTTGCTTCCATCCTCGGTTGTGCTGCGGTTACCTCCGCCATGATCAACGTGACGGGTGGCTTCCTCATCACTGACCGCATGCTCAAGATGTTTCGCAAGAAGGAAGCGGTCAAGCCGGAGGAGAAAAAGTGAGCCACGCGGAATATTTCCTGGAAGCCACATACCTGATCGCCTCCTGCCTCTTCGTTCTTGGCTTAAAGGGGCTGAGCCATCCTGACACCGCGCGCCGCGGCATGATCATGGCTGCGGCCGGCATGGCTGCCGCCGTCATAGGCACGCTGTTCCATCCTGAGATTCACAACTATCTGTACATTGCCATCGGCCTGATCCTGGGTTCAAGCATCGGCATTCCCATGGCCATGGTGCCTATGACCGCCATGCCGCAGCGGACCGCGCTCTCCCACGCTTTCGGCGCGCTGGCCGCCTCCATGGTCGGCATTGCCGAATACGTGATTCACGGCCCCTCGCTCGGTGGCGTGAAGATGGGCGCTCTTGGTCTTGAAGTCATGCTCGGTTCGCTCACGGTTACCGGCTCGCTGATTGCTGCCGCCAAGCTCCAGGAATTGATGCGCGGCACGCCCATTCAGTTCAAGGGACAGCAGGTGGTGAACCTTGGTCTCTTCGTGATCATGATCGGTTCATTTGTGGCGTGGCTCGTGAACCCCGCTGTGTCCATGTTCTTTTATTCCACGGTCGTCTGCGCTTTTATCTTTGGCGTTCTTCTGGTCATTCCCATCGGCGCGGCGGATATGCCGGTGGTGATGTCGCTGTTGAACTCTTACGCTGGTCTCTCTTCGGCTGCGACCGGCTTTGTCCTGGGAAATAACGTGCTGATCATCGCCGGCACGCTCGATGGTTTTTCCGGCTTCATCCTGTCCATTCTGATGTGCCGTGCCATGAACCGCTCCATCACCAACGTGCTGTTTGGCGGCTTCGGTGCAGCGGTCACGGCGGAAACCGCAGTCTCCGGATCCATGCGCGAAGTCGGGCTCGACGACGTTGCCGTCCAGCTCGCCTATGCGAACCAGGTTGTGTTTGTTCCCGGATACGGCATGGCGACGGCGCAGGCGCAGCACGCTTGCCGCGAGCTGGGCAATATCCTTGAAGAGCGTGGCATATCCGTGAAGTACGCCATCCACCCTGTGGCCGGCCGCATGCCGGGACACATGAATGTGCTCCTGGCCGAAGCCAACGTGCCTTACTCTTCACTCTATGAAATGGAGCAGATCAACCCTGAAATGCCGTCCACGGACGTGGCGGTCGTCATCGGCGCCAATGACGTGGTCAATCCCGATGCTCGCGACAATCCCAAAAGCCTGATTGCCGGCATGCCGATCATCGAAGTCGATAAAGCGAAATCGGTGGTGGTGCTCAAGCGCGGCAAAGGCAAAGGATTTTCCGGATTGGAGAACCCGCTGTTCTTCAAACCTGTCACCGGCATGCTCTACGGTGATGCCAAGACCAGCCTCACCAACCTGGTCCAGGCGGTGCAGAAAGTGTGACACAGAAAAGCTAAACAGAATCGGCGGAGAGTTCTGACGAAAAATCGTCCTTTGTGCCACATGGCCGCATTTCAGTCGAACCTGATATAACTCATCTGATGTTCGCCGACCGTACGAACTGGAACCTCAAACCCAACCGTCTCACGGAAGCCCTGGAACAACACAAATCCAGCGGCCGCAAGCTGCTCGACCTCAGCGCCTCCAATCCCACCGAATGCGGCTTCAAATATGACGCGCCGGCAATCATGCGCGCGCTCTGCACTCCGGCGTCGCTGCAATATCATCCTGATCCACGAGGCCTGAAGTCTGCCCGCCAGGCCGTCTGCGACTACTATGCCGCCCGGGGCGAGCAAGTCACAGTAGACGATCTGTTCCTCACCGCCAGCACCAGCGAGGCTTACTCGTTTATCTTCCGGTTGCTCTGCAATCCCGGCGACGAACTCCTGGTCCCGACGCCCAGCTATCCTCTATTTGATTTCCTGGCTGACGTGAATGACGTCAAGCTCACCCGCTACCCGCTCTTCTATGACCACGGCTGGCACATCGATCTTCATGCCTTGAAGCAATCCATTACGCCGCGGACGCGCGGCGTGATCGTGGTCCATCCCAACAACCCGACCGGGCACTTCACCAAAGAAGAAGAGACCGCACAACTCAACCAGATATGCTCGGCCAGCAAGATGGCCATCATCGCCGACGAAGTCTTTTTAGATTTCTCTCTGGGCGCGGCGGCAAAGAGTTTCACCGCCAACGCCAGCGCGCTCACCTTCACCATGAGCGGCATCTCCAAGATTTCCGGCCTGCCGCAGATGAAATTTGCCTGGCTGGCTGTTAGCGGTCCTGCGGAAGAGAAAAGGGAAGCGCTCGCCCGGCTGGAAATGATCGCCGACACGTATCTTTCCATGAATGCGCCTATCCAGCTGGCTGCGCCCGTCCTGTTGCAACAGCGCGTCCCGTTTCAGCCGCAGCTCATGGCCCGCGTGCGCAGGAATCTTGCCGAACTCGACTCGCAACTCGCCGGAAAGAACCACCTGGGCCGTCTGGCGGTTGAAGGGGGCTGGTACGCCGTTCTGCGCGTCCCGGCCACGCGCCCTGACGAAGAGCTTGCCATCGGCCTATTGCAGAAGCACGAGGTCTACCTGCATCCGGGACATTTTTACGATTTCCCCGCCGATGGATACCTGGTGGTGAGCCTGATCACGCCCGAACAAGACTTTAGCGACGGCCTGCGCAGGGTTTTATCAGTCGTATGAGCACTTTTCTAACATCCCGAGCGAAGCGGGATGTTAGAAAACCCTCAGATTGTATTCGTGCGCAGTGTCAGGTCGCCCACGCCTACGTGCGCATGCAGACGGTACTTGCCCGGGCCAAAGGCTTTGAACGACCGCCACAAGCCGCTCTTGGCCGCTTTGAAAATGGACGCATTCACGTCACCGATGCGCACGGAAAAATCGGCCTTCGCGTAGTCCTGCGGACGAATCGCGTTCAACTCCAGGGTGCCCGCGCGCACCTCAATGTCCTTGTTGCCTTCCACCTCGCCCACGCGCAGATCGCCGGCCATCATGCGCACACGCAGGTCGGTCTTGCGCGGGACCTCAATCACGGCATGAAAATGAGATTTTGGCCCGGCTATTTTGAGGTAATTCTGCCCGTGTCCGGAGCCTATCTGCACCTGTACCTTGCGCTGATCTTCAGTTTTTTCCTCTGCGTAGACCACCGCAATGCTGTCAGACTCGCTGGCAACAATCTGGTAGTCTCCGGAACTCAGCTCAATGGACAGCGGCCAGTTGGGGTCAGGTCTTAGTTCATAGCGACGCTCATGGCTGTTCTGGGCACATGCAATCGTGACTGGCAGAGCGAGTAAGAAAGGCAGGAGTCTTTTCATTACACGCCTCCTTGCAACCTATATACGCCGGTTGGACGAAAAAGGTTCCTGGAAGTCTTGAATTTATTTTGCAGGCTTATTTTGACGGACCACGGGCCGCGCCCGCGGCTGATTGCCGCAGCTTGTATCGCTGTATTTTTCCCGTGGCGGTCTTGGGCAGCTCTTTTACGATCTCAAAAGTTTGCGGGCACTTATATGCCGCCAGTCTGGCCAGCACATGCTGTCGAATTTCTTCAACCATTTGCGGCGCAACACTCGCGTTATCCTTGAGCACGATATACGCTGCGGGCTTTACCAGTTCGTTGCCGTCGGCATTCCCAATCGCCGCCGCTTCCTGCACCATGGGATGCTCCAGCAGGACGCTCTCAATCTCAATCGGGCTCACCCACATTCCCTTGACCTTCATCATGTCGTCATTGCGGCCCACGTACCAGTAGTATCCATCTGGATCGCGGTAATACTTGTCGCCGGTGCGGATCCAATGGCCCTCGATCGTCTCTTTGGTTTTCTCATGCTGGTTCCAGTAACAGGCGCAAACCGAGTCGCCTTTGATGAGCAGGCTGCCGATCTCGCCGTCAGGAACGTCGTGGCCATTCTCATCCACGATGCGGGCCTCATAGCCGGGCATGATCTCGCCGCTCGATCCCGGCCGCACCGCCCCCGGCCGGTTGGCGATAAACATGTGCAACGCCTCGGTTGAGCCGATGGCATCCAGGATCTCAACCTTAAAGCGTTCCTTGAAGCGATGATAGATTGTCGCCGGCAGGGCTTCACCGGCGGAAACGGCGTAGCGCACGGTCGAAAGATCAAAGTCCGGCCCGCTCTCGCGCTTGTACGAAAGCAGAGTTGCGTAGTTCGAGGGCACAGAAAAGAAGAGCGTGGGCTTGTGCTTTTCAATCACGGAGAAGATGTTGGGCGGTGAGGGTGAACCCGGCCACAGAATGCTGGTCGCGCCCACAGCGAGAGCAAAATAGAGCCCGTTGCCCAGGCCGTAGGCAAAAAACATCTTGGCAACGCTGAAAAAGCGGTCGTTCTCAGTGATCTTCAGAATGTTCTTGGCATACAGCTCGGCGCACACCACCATGTCATGGTGCAAATGCACGCAGCCCTTGGGAAAGCCGGTGCTGCCGGATGAATAGAGCCAGAAAGCGGCGTCGTCTTTTGTCGTGGGCTCGGCCTCAAGCTCTGGGGAGCTGCTGTCCAGCAGTTTCTGAAGTGACTCAGTGCCCTCCGGGGCCTTGCCGAAAACGACAATGGTCTTCAGGTAGCGGAGTTTTTCTTTGGGAATCGCCTGCACCTGCGGCAGCAGGGCTTCGCTTACAATCAGCACGCTTGTGCGCGAATCGTTCAGGATGTATTCGTACTCCTGCGGCTTGAGCAGGGTATTGATCGGAATCGGCACGGCGCCGATTTTGATCCCGCCAAAGAAGCAATAGACAAACTCCGGGGTATCCAACAGCAGCAATCCAACGCGCTCTTCCTGCCGCACGCCAAGTTTTTTCAGTGCATTGCCGGCCCGGTTGACGCGTTCAAAGAGCTGGAGGTAGCTCACGCGCTCATCGCCACATTCGTAAGCGATTTTCTGGTCGCGGCCTTCGCGGATGTGGCGGTCAACAAAATGAGTGGCCACATTAAAGATCGTCGGCAATTGGATCGATTTCATCTGCGGCGCCCGCGGCTCATTGGATCGTTAGCAATCGTAAACATTGTGGAATCAAGTACTTGGATTGCGTTTTCCAGTCTGCCAACGTCAATAATAGCCGGAACTTATGCCTCTTCACAGCCGTAACTACTGCCATGGGAAGGCGCAAGGCATGATAATTTTGCCCGACCGTTAATAAATGGGTACTTCTCTCGTCAGACATCTTGAGAGGAGCACCGTACTAAATTGCAGGCCACAATGCAAATAGCGCAAGCAAATATGGCAGTCATGGCCGGAGACAGTTTCAGGCCGGGGCTGGAGCAGATATTTCTGGAGCACAAAGACCTGGTTTTCCGGGCGGCCTACCGCGTCACCGGCAATGCCAGCGACGCTGAAGACGTTCTGCAGACCGTTTTTCTGCGTCTGGTCCGATTGGAAAAATTTCCGGAAATTGCCAATCTACCGGGTTATCTGCACCGTTCCGCGGTGAATGCGTCTCTGGACCTGCTGCGCGCCAAGAAGGAAACATTTTCGCTGGATGAAGACCCAAACCAGACCGAGGTGGTGTCAACCGACCATGGACCCCATTCGGCCGAACTCAGGGACTGGTTGCGCTACGCTCTGGCGCGGCTCAATCCCCGCTGGGCGGAAATGTTTGTGCTTCGATTTATAGAGGATTACAGCAATCGCGAAATAGCCGGAATCATGAAAACCTCGCCGGCGGTAGTTGCTGTGGTGCTGCATCGTACGCGTACTCAACTGAAGAAGGACTTTAAAGGATTGACGAGGGGAACCCGATGAAGCATCAAGATAAGAATCCTGCCACGAAACGTCCTGCCGCTGAACCAGGCGACCTGCTCGACCGCGCGTTGACCGCAATGCGCTCTGAGTTGCCTGACAGTGAGACCATGAGCGCTTCTGGAGAGCGCGCCTGGCAGCACCTGAGCCAGGAAGCCTCCTCTGCCGTTGCGCAGGTTGAATCTATCCGCGGCTGCGAGGATGTAAAGAAGCTGCTTTTGCAATACCGCGGTGGCCAGTTGACGCCGGCCCGCGCCCTGCTGGTGGAATCTCATCTGCATGAATGCGCTGCCTGCCGTCGCGAAGCCGAAACAGGCAAGCTGGAACGCCGCGCATTGCAGCCATGGAAGCAGGAGCTTCCGCAGATCAGGAATACTGGCTTCCGCTGGGTGGCTGTGGCCGCGGCGGTCGCCATTTTCGCTGTCGCCACTTATTTTGTTCAGGACAAGTTCTTTTCCGGCCCGCAAGGCATGCGCGCCCGCGTTGAGTCTCTCAACGGCGTACTGAATCGTGTGGGCTATAGCGGCGATCAACCGCTCAAAGTCGGCGACGAGGTGACGGAAGGCCAAAAAGTGCGCACCGGTGGCGGATCGCACGCCATGCTGCGCCTGCGGGATGGTTCGCTGGTGGAGATGAATGAGCGCGCCGAACTCGGGGTTTCGATGGGCCGCAAAGACACTACCGTCCAGCTCGGGCGCGGCAACATCATCATTCAGGCGGCCAAACGAGACAGCGGCCATCTTTATGTTGCTTCCCCAGACTGCCGCGTGTCTGTCACGGGTACGGTATTTTCCGTGAACGCCGGCATGAAGGGCTCACGCGTCTCCGTGATTGAAGGCGAAGTTCGTGTCGCTGAAGCTGGAGCAGAGAAGGTCCTCCACTCCGGCGATCAGCTTTCCACCAACGTCAGCCTGGGATCAGTCCCGGTGAAACAGGAGATCGCCTGGAGCCAGAACCTGGACAAGCACCTGGCGTTGCTGGCGGAGTTCGCCCATCTGGGCCACAAACTGGAATCGGTGCAGTTGCCCGGCTTGCGCTATCAAAGCCATGTGCTGGCTACGCTGCCCGCTGACACCATATTGTTCGCCGGCATCCCCAACCTGGGTGACGCCGTGCAGCAAGCCAACAAGCTCTTCCAGCAGGAGCTGCAGGAATCCACAGTGCTGCGCGAGTGGTGGCAGCAGGCACAATCGAAACATGATGGTCCCGAATTCAACGAGATCATCAACTATGTACACGACCTTGGCCAGTATCTGGGCGATGAGATTGTTTTCTCGATCGCGCTCAACGGGCACGATGGCGAGCCGTTGGTGGTTGCCCAGGTACAGCATGATGGCCTGAAGCAATTCATCCAGCAGGAAGCGGCGAAGTATGCCGGAACTAAATCGCATATCCGCGTAGTCGATGAGCAGGAACTGAATCAGATAGCCGCGCAGGGAAAAGGGAAGCAGCTCCTGATTCTTGTTCGGCCTGACTTTGTCGCCGCAGCGGCTGACGCAGCCACACTCAAGCAATTTGCCGCCGGGCTGAACGCCGGTGGCGGTGGCTTTGCCGCTACACCCTTTGGTCAGCGCCTGTCAGCTCAGTATAAGGACGGCACGGAGATCCTGTTCGGGGCCAATCTTGCTGAAATGGCCGCGAACCACCGGGCGAACGTTGCCACCGAGGTTCATAACCGCAACTATGAGCTCACCGGCCTGTCCGACGTTGAGTATCTGATTGCCGAACGCAAAGGCAGCGGGGAACAGGCGCAGAACCGCGCGCAACTGACCTTTAAGAACCAGCGGCGCGGACTTGCCTCCTGGCTGGCGGCGCCCGCTCCTATAGGCGGTCTGGACTTCGTCTCCAGGGATGCAGGCGCTGTGGCAGCGTTCGTCTCCAAAAATCCAGCGGACATGCTGGATGACGTGTTGAACATTGCCAATGCCTCTGATAGCAATGCTTCCGCCAACATCGCACGAGGCGAATCGGAACTTAAGCTCAGGTTCCACCAGGACCTGGCGGACACCTTGGGCGGCGAGGTAACGTTTGCCCTGGATGGCCCCATCCTGCCTACACCTTCGTGGAAGATTGTGGCTGAGGTACACGATCCCGGCCGCTTGCAATCCACGATCCAGCAACTGGTTGCGGACGTAAACGACCACCTAAAAGGCCAGCATGAGGGCATCGCGCTGGACCAGCAGGCAGCCAACGGGCTCACTTTTTCGACAATCCGCTCTCTCGATGCAACAAAACCGTTCGAAGTTACGTATACATTTACTGACGGATATATGATTCTAGCTCCGAGCAGGGCACTGGTCATGAACGCGATTGCGATTCACCAAAACGGAAACTCGCTGGCACATTCCGCCGATTTCCGCGCCCTCTTGCCCCAGGACGAACACGCGGATGTCTCCGCAGTCCTCTACCAGAACCTGGCGCCGGTGATCGGACCCATCGCCCAGCAGCTTACGCCTTCGCAGTTGCAGTCATTGCAGCAGCTTGCGGCGGAGACCAAACCCAGCGTAGTCTGCGCGTATGGTGATGACAATGCCATTCGCGTGGCCAGCAGCAGCCGGCTCTTCGGCTTTGACTTGAACACCCTGGCTCTGTCCACATTGATGAACGTGGCCAGGCCTGGACACGCGCACGGAGCGCGGGTCCGCTAACAGACTGAGGCCGGATGCCTGCAATCATTGAAATGCAAAACCTGACAGTGCAGCTGGGCAACAGGACCATCCTGAACCAGTTGAACGGCGCGCTGTCAGGCCGTTGTATCGGCCTGCTGGGGCCGAACGGATCGGGCAAGTCGACCCTGATCAACACTCTGCTGGGGTTTTACGAACCAGTTGCAGGCGCGGCCCGGATTTTCGGAAAAGAAGTCCAGGGCAACCTGCGCGAACTCCGCGCCATGATCGGCTACATGCCGGAGAGCGACGCCTTCATCGCCGATATGAGCGGCGTCCGCTTCGTCCGCTACATGGCTGAGCTTTCCGGCCTTCCCCGCAGTGAAGCCATGGAGCGCGCACACGAAGCATTCTTCTACGTTGGCCTGGGCGAGGCGCGTTATCGCAAGCTGGGGACCTATTCGCTGGGCATGAAGCAATTGGCCAAGCTGGCGCAGGCCATCGCCCACGGGCCGCGGCTGGTATTGCTCGATGAACCCACCAACGGCCTTGACCCTGAAGCGCGCGTACGCATGCTGCAACTGGTGCGCGAGATTCGCGATACCGGCGAGGTCAGCGTGCTGATCTCTTCCCATCTGCTGCGCGACATTGAAGAGTGCTGCGACCAGGTTTTGATCCTGAAAGATGGCCGCATCGCTGCAATCTGCAACCTGGAAGAAGAGCGCAAGGCCAACCTTAAATTCCTGGAGCTGGAAGTCACGCAGGGCAATGGTTTTCTAGAGTCTGTGCGCGGGCTGGGCTGTGAATGCGCCAGCTTTGGCGCCGGACGAGTCCGCATTGTGCTGCCGGACAACATCGATCTGCGCCAGATTTACCGCACCGCCGCCGAACATGAAGTGCAGATCCGCCGCATGAATTACCGGAGAGATTCCTTGGAAGACATCTTCCTCAAAGCCATGGCCGGCAGTCCACAGGCACAAGGGAGCGCGAATGGCCGTTTATAAACGCACTTACAAGGCATATCAGGGACCGCTCACGCCGGCGTGGTCGCGCTTTACCGTGCTGTCGCGGTACGGCCTCTCTACGCTGTTCAATTCTCGGCCATTCACCGCCTACACGGTCTTGTGCTTCATCCCATTCCTGATTGGACTTGCCTATATCTACTTGGTTCACAGCAGCGCTGTTCGGGCCCTGTTGAACGTGCGCGCCGGTGACGGGTTCCTCAGCAGCGTGAACAACGTCTGGTTTTTTGGTTTCCTGGGATGGGAAGCTGCGATGGGGTTCCTGCTGGCTGCCTGGGTTGGACCGGGACTGGTTACTAAGGATTTTGCCAACCATTCCGTACAGCTTTATCTCAGTCGTCCCATCTCTCGGGCCGAATATCTTTTCGGCAAAGTTTCTGTTCTTGGCGCATTGCTTTCCTGCACCACGTGGATTCCGGCATTGATTCTCTTTTTTATCAAGGCGGAACTGCATGGAAACGGCTGGCTTTGGCAGAACCTTTGGATGGTTGGCGCCATCATTCTAGCCAGCCTGCTGTGGATAGCCATGATCTCGCTGATCTCGATGGCGGTAGCCGTTTGGGTGAAATGGCGCATTGCTGCTACCGGACTGATGTTAGCAGTATTCTTCCTACTGCCACCGCTCGGTTTTGTTCTGAACGCGATTCTGCGGACGAAGTGGGGCATGCTGCTCAATTTTGGATATCTGATTTCCCTGGTTTGGTCGCATCTCTTCCGGCTGGATGTCACGAATCGCCACAGTGGCGGCTTTGATCTGGTACCTCTCTGGTCGGCTTGGGCAGCTCTGCTCTCTGTATGCGCATTCTGTGTCTGGTTGCTCGACCGCAAGCTGCGGGCGCGAGAGGTGGAGCGCGCATGACGACCACCAGTAACACCATTGTGTTTGAAAACGTTTCCAAGTTTTATGGCGAAGTGCTGGGGGTGAACCGCGTGAATCTCACGCTGCCTCCCGGCGTCACCAGCCTGGTTGGTCCGAATGGATCGGGAAAAACTACGCTGATGAACCTGGTCACCGGCCTGGTCCGTCCGACGCAGGGCCGCGTCAGCGTGCTCGGACTCACGCCGGACGAGCCGGAAGAGTTCTTTCGCCACGTGGGCTATTGCACGCAGTGTGATTCGTTTCCCAAGGGCGTGACCGGCTTTAAATTCATCCAACAGTCGCTGCGCCTGCGCGGGCTCACCGGACACGAATCCGGTCGGCTCACCTCCGAAGCCATTGATCGCGTCAACATGGGCGAGGCAGCGCATCGCCGGGTGGCCGGCTATAGCAAAGGTATGCGCCAGCGTATTCGCCTGGCCCAGGCCATCGCGCACCATCCCACCGTGCTGGTGCTGGACGAGCCGCTGAACGGCCTTGATCCCATGGCGCGCTCGGAATCCATTGCGCTCTTTGAGGCGCTGGGAAAGCAAGGCATGCACGTGGTGATCTCCAGCCACGTTCTCCATGAAGTCGACAAGATCTCTGATCAGGTCGTTCTCATGAGCTACGGTTACGTGGTGGCTGAGGGGCAGATCCACGGCGTTCGCACCGAGGTGAAGGAACATCCCATGCAGATACTAGTCCGCTGCGCCCAACCGGGCCTGCTCGCCTCCAGACTTTTCGCACAAGACCACGTTGTCGAAGCCAAGCTGAACCTTGACGGCAAAGGTGTGCTGGTTCGCACCAAAGATGCCGACCAGTTCTACCAGCTCCTCAACAAGATCGTGGTGGAGGAAGACTTTGCGGTGGATACGGTCGCGCCCAATGACGACGATGTGAATTCCGTCTATCAGTACCTGATCGGCAGCGGAGGAGGCACGGTATGAGCACAGCCGCCGTCGCCCGCGCGCGCAAATCGTTGAGTGAAGCCCCCTGGCAGCTCTGGGCCTCGCAATTTGCCGCCATCTTGCGCATTGAGATCAAGAAGAACCTGTGGATGCGGAGGAGCATCTGGATCTACCTGCTGGCCTTCGCGCCCACCGTCATGTTTGGCATCCACGCGCTCACCAGCCCCATGGGCCGGAATTGCAGCCTGGAGGAAGACACGCGCATCTTCGCGTATGTCTTCCAGATCTTTTACCTGCGTGTGGGGATCTTCTTTGGCTGCATGGGCCTCTTTACCTGGCTCTTCCGCGGTGAAATCGTGGAAAAGAGCCTGCATTACTACTTCCTCTCGCCCGTGCGGCGTGAGTTGCTGGTGGCGGGAAAGTATGTGGCCGGCCTGATCACCTCGGCGCTGGTCTTCAGCGCTTCAGTGTTGCTCTGCTTCATTTTTGTTTACGGCCATTTCGGCGCGCCCGGCCGTGCTTTTGTGTTCAGCGGTCCGGGGCTCGGCTATCTGATGGACTACCTATTGGTCACCGTCCTGGCCTGCCTTGGATTTGGTTCGCTCTTTATGGCCCTCAGCCTGGTATTTAAGAATCCCATTCTGCCCGGGATTGTCGTGCTGCTGTGGGAGACTTTCCATGCTGTGGCGCCGGCCCTACTGCAAAAATTGAGCATCTCGTTCTACTTGAAACAACTGGTTCCGGTCACGATTCCTCCGGAAGGCATCATGGCGCTGTTCACCGTGATTGCTGAACCGGTATCGCCCTGGCTGGCCATTCCGGGATTGCTGGTTCTTAGCGTCCTTATCCTGGTATTTGCCGGCTACCGCATCCGCCGGACCGAGATCAGCTATCTGGCAGACTAGACATTGTTGTAGGTTTAGTTATTAATGTGTCTGGATTGCGAATAGGTTATCTTCAGAGTAATCTATCCCGAGCAGGTTCGTGAGGTAAGACATGACTCTTCGCGCCGTTTTTCTTTTGTCCGCACTTTCTTGTTCCTCTCTTTTTGCACAGCAGCAAGCGTCTGCTCCTCCACCGCAGACCCCGCGCCAGGCCCTGATTGAAATGATCACCGGTGGCCAGCAGGGCGCATTGAAGCATCTTACGGTGGAGATGCAAAAGAGTCTTGCGGGAGACGGCAAAAATAATTCCGCACCAGACCTGGCCATGTTCGACCAGATAAAATCTGCGTCTTCTGATTTTCAGGTCTTTGAAACCGGCCAGGTGCTGCTGTCCGCCAATGATCCCAAGAACAATGAGAAGTTTGAAGTCCACGTTGACAGCGATGATCTCAGCGGCGACACGGACAACATGGATATTTCTTTTCACCAGTCTCGCGACGGCATTGAAAAAGAGGTTCCATACGCCGCGCTGCTCTCGCGCTTTACAGTCGGCCTCAAGCGCCAAGACAATGTTTGGCGTTTGAATGAGATCTCTATCAATATCAAAGTTCCGCTGGGCGACCCAAGGCTGATGGAAAAGTTTGGCAATGGCATGCCGGGAATGGGAATGTTCGGCGGCAAGATTGGCGGCGCCTCCGGCGGCAAGGCGGATGCACCCCGAGATCTGCCGCCGAAAGAGGCAATCATGATGGTGGCCTTTACAGAATCAACTTTTGCCAGCGTGCATCCTGAGGTTGGATTCACTTGTGCGTTGGGCGATCTCGCGGAACTTAATCACTTCAACCTGGATGCCCGCATTTTCAGCGGTGAACCGTACCGTGGCTATAAGTTCGCGTTGAGCGGCTGCCAGGGTAAGCCCTCAGGAAGTTTTCACCTGGTAGCCGAGCCCGTGTCTCCCGGCGCCGGCCTGAAGGCATATTGCACGGATGCGACCCACAATGTTCGTACAAGTGATGACGGTCGCGGATCTAGTTGCTTGATCTCAGGCAAATCACCGCGCATGGATGGAGAGGAAGGTAGTGCCGGTTTCGCTGTCGTGGCACCTGCCACAAAGAAGCCGTCGCAAAAATAGTTCTATTTCTGCAGGAACGGGTTCGTCTCCCGCTCTTCACCGATGGTCGTTACCGGCCCGTGTCCTGGCACGACCTGAGTCTCATCCGGCAGCGCCAGCACCTGCGTGTGCAGCGAGCGCATGATCTTCTCCGTCGATCCGCCCGGCAGGTCGGTGCGCCCGATGCCGCCGGCAAACAGAGTGTCTCCTGCAATCAGCTTCTTCTCTTCGGGAAAATAGACGCAGATGCTGCCTTCCGTGTGGCCGGGCGTGTGAATTACGTTTGACGATATCTCGCCAATCTTCAGCACGCGGCCCTGGCTGAGCGCCTCATCCACCTCAACTGTCCCGGGAGACCGCATCCCCACCCACGTGGCTTGCATGTCCAGCATTTTCAGCAGGGCATAGTCATTCTGGTTCATCAGTATCGGCGCGCCTGTGGCGGCTTTGAGCTTCATCGCCCCGCCTATGTGGTCGATGTGCGCATGGGTGATCACGATCTGCTTGAGCGTGAGCTTTTCCTGTCGCAGTATCTCTAAAACGCCTTCGATCTGGTCGCCGGGATCGATCACCATGGCTTCATGGGTCTGCTCGTCGCCAAGAATGGAGCAGTTGCACTGCAGCGGGCCGACAGGAAAGATTTTGTGGATCATATTATTCTTATTTCAAGGGCTCCGCAGCTTCGCTGCTTTGCCCTCATGCTCCGTTCGCGCGGGGATAGCGCTCTCTCGCATTCACCCCCCCAACATGCTACTAGCTGGAGGCTGGCTGCGGCCAGCGCATCCTGGTGGCGATTGGAAAACAGCGGTCGCCGCATGCCCCGTAACAAGCAAAGAGCCGCCCACAGGCGGCCCTGCTCAAATATCAGCGGGTTGCGGCTACTTCTTGGGCGTCTCGACCGGTGTTGGGACTCTGTCCATCACTGAAGATGAACTGCGTGCGCTGGTGATGTAGGTCAGCAGCATGGATGTAAGCATGAAGATGATGGCGCACCACGTGGTCAGCCGCGAAAATACGGTGGCTGTGCCGCGCGGCCCAAACGCCGTCTGGCTGCCCATGCCGCCAAACGTGGCGGCAATGTCGGCGCTCTTTCCGTGCTGCAATAGCACCACCACGATCAGCACCGCGCAAACAATTACGTGAACCAGGGTAAGCAAAGCTGTAAGCATTCTGTTATCAAAAATCCTTTCAAAACTTGGTGCGGAAGGGGGGATTTGAACCCCCACGCCTTTCGGCGCCACCCCCTCAAGATGGTGTGTCTGCCAGTTTCACCACTTCCGCTCTGGCCTTAAATGCACCCACTTGAGCGCTGCACGCCGAATGGGAGCTTCAAAAAACTCAGGAAGAGGAAAACCCATTATAGCAAACCCGAGCGGCCTTCTAATGAGCAGGGCACCCTGGTGCTGGCCGGCCCGTTTCTCGATGGCGGTGAACTCAAGGGGGGCGCTTATTTACGCTGTCCCGATGGAACAGGCGATGAAGCTGGAGCAGGAAGATCCAATGGTGAAGGCGGGATACTTTAAACTCGAAGCCCTGGACAACGGCAAAGGGCGTGCTGGCGGTGGGCCAGCCGATGCAGTAATTCTGTTTGCCGCGCTTCTATTTCAAGTTCATGTCCGGAATGCTCTTGAATGCGATTCTGGGTGGCGCGGCCTCGCGTACTTTGTGAATTCCGCCCAGATACAAAGTTGTGGAGCCATATTTTGCGTTGACACTGTCCATTACATGGGCCAGGCGATCGAACTTTCCTGCTCCATACATGTCGTCAAAGAGCGTCAGGTTCCGCATGTTTTCCGGAACCAGGTCCACGAGCGCCACACTGACCATGACCGGCCTGAGCTTAGGGCATTCCTGCCATGCCTCCTGAAAGACGTTCACCAGCGTCATGGTGTCCTGGCAGGAAGGGAAGCGCAGGTTGGCTTCCCAGACCGGGCGGCCATGCTGCAGCCAGTAACCGCTGGGGTCATCCTCTTTCGATCTTTGCTTCTTCGATTCTTGGGTCTTTGATTCTTGGTTTTTTGATTCTTGGTTTTTGGAGAACAGAACAAAGATGGCCATGGCGCTGGTCCAGAGTTTGGCCTGGCGCAGGCGGACCGCGGCTTTATGCAGCAGCTTCTGGCCCACGGCACACGCCTGCTCTCGCGTGCGCAGTTCAGGCGGCAGCACATGCTGGTGGCTGATGCTGCTCTGGTGCGATTCGCGCTCGTCAAAGTCGCTGCCCCGCAGCTTCAGCCAGAAGCGCGTACCCAGCACGCCTCCCCAAATCTGTGTCATATGGTCCAGATCAAGCTGCCAGAGTTGTTCCACGGTTTCAATTCCCTGGCGAAGCAGGCGCTGCTCCATCTGGCGGCCAATTCCGGGCAGGTCGCGCGGTTTCATTGAGAAAAGAATTTGCGGAAGCCGGCTTGGAGTAATCGTTACCAGTCCATCCGGCTTTTGCAGGTCAGAGGCGACCTTGGCCAAAAAGCGGTTGGGCGCCAGGCCGACGGAGCAGCGCAAAGTTTCACCCACGGAGCGAACGGCTTCTTTTACTTGCTTTGCCAGTGCCTGGGCATTCGAGACTTGCATGTCGCGCCCGCGAAGGCGGCACTCCATCTCATCAATGGAGACGACTTTTGAAATATGCAGGCAGTTGTTTTCCACCGCCTTTTTGATCTTTTCGTGATATTCGACGTAGATCTCATGCCGGGCCACCACCACGTTCAGGTCAGGACATTTCTTTCGCGCTTCGCCCAAGGGGGTTCCGGTGGTCACGCCGAATGCCTTGGCCTCGTAGCTGGCAGCGATGCAGACAGTGGAATCGGCATCAACTGTAACGACTGCAGTCGGCTTCCCGCGTAAGTGTGGTTGCACTTGCTGTTCCACCGAGGCGAAGTACGAATTCATGTCCAGAAAGAGCCAGTTGACCTGTTCCGCTTGTAGGGTGCCCGGCATGAGAAGAACAGGATAGCATGAAAGGGAATAAAAAGCGAATAAAATCTTGGTGAGTTCGTCATCCCGAGGTCCGTAAGTGAGAATATTATTACAACCCGCCTTCGCGGGCGGGTCCGGTTGGTTTTGATTTAGGGTTTTCGTCGCCGCTCTGGCAGCGGTGTTTTGAGTCTCTTTTGCATTGCCATGTGGACTTTGCCGAACTGCGCCCAATCATCGTTTTCAATCGGGTCCAACT
>JBGPZS010000423.1:0-4067 GCA_041493865.1 Terriglobia bacterium | reverse complement strand
GGAACTTGATCTTGGGGTTGTGCTTCGACAACACCTTGGTGATCGCCGCCGTCAGCGTCGTCTTCCCGTGGTCAATGTGACCGATCGTCCCGACGTTTACGTGCGGCTTGCTGCGGTCAAATTTTTCCTTTGCCATTGCCTGAAGCTCCTCTAACCTTTGCTGAACCAGAACGCGCCCAGGCGCGTCTCCGTTTCAGTTAAGCCTTCAAATTCTTTGTCCAGCCGCTCATACTCGGCCAGATTCTGCTGGCGAAACCGGTTGAACTCTTCTTCCCCCTGCCAGTAATCCAGCGTGAGATAGCGAAAACAATCAGCCACATCCTTTACCAACTCCGTTTTGATATAGCCCGCGGAGCCACGGAAGAAACGCGCCCATGCTCCCTCAGGCCCGTACTTCTCTTGAAACTCTGCGTCCCTGTCCCGCCGTACACGAAACTCCCAAACGATCACGTACTCGCGGCCGTCCGGCACAACTACCGGGCCGCCGGTTTGCCCTGCACCTTGGCGATGATCTCTTCCGTCACCGCGCGCGGCGCTTCGTCATAGTGCGCAAAGTGCATGGAGAAGGTCGCGCGGCCCTGGGTGCTGGAACGCATGTGGGTCGCATAGCCGAACATCTCCGCCAGCGGCACCAGGGACTTGATGACCTGCGATCCGGCGCGATGCTCCACTCCTTCAACACGCCCACGGCGCGAGTTCAGGTCGCCGATGATCACGCCCATGAAATCTTCCGGGACCACCACTTCCACCGACATGATCGGCTCCAGCAGCACCGGCGAGGCCTTGCGCGCCGCTTCCTTGAAGCCCATGGAGGCCGCGATCTTGAACGCCATTTCGTCGGAATCTACTTCGTGGTAGCTGCCGTCATAGAGCGTGGCCTTGATGTCGACCAGTTCGTAGCCGGCCAGCACGCCGCCTTCCATGGCCTGCTTGATGCCCTGCTCAATGGGCTTGAAGTATTCGCGGGGCACGGAACCGCTCTTGATCTCATTGATGAACTCGAAGCCCTTGCCCATCTCGTTGGGCTCAATGCGCAGCTTGACGTGGCCGTAGTGGCCGGAACCACCGGTCTGGCGAATGTACTTGCCTTCCGCCTGCGCAGGCTTGCGGATGGTTTCGCGGTAGGCCACCTGGGGCTTGCCCACGTTGGCTTCCACTTTGTATTCACGCATCATGCGGTCGATGATGATTTCCAGGTGCAGCTCGCCCATGCCGCTGATGATGGTTTGCCCGGAATCCGGGTCGGTGTGGACCTTGAACGTGGGGTCTTCCTGCGCCAGCCGTCCCAGAGCCACTCCCATTTTTTCCTGGTCGCTCTTGGTCTTGGGCTCCACCGCAACCGAAATGACCGGCGCGGCAAACGTGATGGACTCCAGCAGGATCGGCGCCTTTTCCGAACAGATGGTGTCGCCCGTGGTGACGTTCTTCAGACCGACGCAGGCGCAGATGTCGCCGGCGTAGATTTCGCTGATCTCTTCGCGCTTGTTGGCGTGCATCTTCAGCAGGCGGCCGATGCGCTCGGATTTACCGCGGGTGGTGTTCAGTACGCCGTCGCCGGTCTTCAGATGGCCGGAGTACACGCGGACGAATACCAACTGGCCGACAAACGAGTCGGCCATGATTTTGAAAGCCAGCCCGGAGAACGGCTCGCTGTCCAAGGGTTTGCGCTCCAGCACTTTTTCCGGATGGTCGGGATCGTGGCCCTGGGTTGGGGGAATGTCCACCGGCGATGGCAGATAATCCACCACAGCGTCCAGCAGAGTCTGCACGCCTTTGTTTTTGAAGGCGGTGCCGCAGAGCACCGGGAACAGCTTGAGCGCGATCACGCTCTTGCGCAGCGAGGCGCGGAGTTCATCGGCGCTGATGGTCTCGCCTTCCAGGAACTTATGCAGGATCTCGTCGTCGTTTTCCGCCACCGACTCTACCAGTTGGGCGTGGAACGCTTCCGCTTTCTTCTTGAGTTCGGCGGGAATCTCTTCCACTTCGTACTTGGCGCCCATGGTTTCATCGCGCCAGTAGATGGCCTTCATGCCGACCAGGTCGACGACTCCCTTGAAAGCTGCTTCTTGTCCGATGGGGATCTGGATGGCTACGGGACGGGCGTTGAGGCGTTTGCGTATGGTATCGACGGCGTGCTCAAAATCGGCGCCCATCTTGTCCATCTTGTTGATGAAGCAAATTCGCGGAACGCCGTATTTATCGGCCTGGCGCCATACGGTTTCCGACTGCGGTTCCACGCCGTGCACGGCGTCAAACACGGCGCAGGCGCCGTCAAGCACGCGCAGCGAACGTTCCACTTCAGCGGTAAAGTCCACGTGGCCGGGCGTATCGATAATGTTGATGCGGATATCGCGCCAGAAACAGGTTGTGGCAGCCGAAGTAATGGTGATGCCGCGCTCCTGCTCCTGCTCCATCCAGTCCATGGTGGCGGTGCCTTCATGCACTTCGCCAATGCGATGCGTGATGCCCGTATAGAACAGGACACGTTCCGTCGTAGTGGTCTTGCCGGCATCAATGTGGGCCATGATCCCGATGTTGCGGCAACGTTCTAATGGTACTTGTCGAGGCACAGATATTTCCTAATCCTTAAGTTCTTGTCCGATTGCCAGAATTGCCATGATTGCCAAAATCGCGGGGATTGCTCGTTCTGATTCGCATTCCCGCAGTTTTTCAATTTTCACTTTTGGCAATTACCAATTTTGGCAATTGCTTCATTCTCTCTACCAGCGATAGTGCGCAAAGGCCTTGTTGGCTTCCGCCATGCGATGGACATCTTCTTTCTTCTTGATGGCCGCGCCGCGACCGTTGGCCGCGTCCAGCAGCTCATTGGTAAGCTTGTCCACCATGCCCTTTTCGCCGCGGTCGCGCGCATAGCCGACGATCCAGCGGATGGCCAGCGAGGTACGCCGGTCAGGATTCACTTCCACCGGCACCTGGTAGTTGGCCCCGCCCACGCGGCGGGTCTTCACTTCCAGCAGCGGCTTGGCGTTTTCCACGGCCTTCTTGAACAGCTTCAAGGCCTCGTCGCCGCCTTTGGACTGCAGGTTCTCCATGGACTTATAGAAAATTCCCTGCGCAGTGGATTTTTTGCCGCCCCACATCATGGTGTTGATGAACTTGGTCACCAGCGTTGAGCTGTAGATGGGGTCCGCTATAGGGTCCCGCTTCGGTACATGTCCTTTACGTGGCATCGTGTTTAAATCCTCGAAACTCTTGTCTTTCTTCTGTTATTGCCAGAACTGCCAAAATTGCCAAAAATCGCCGAAATTCTTGCTCACTGCGATCGGTTTTGACTCTCAATCCAAACCGCCCGCACAACAGGGTTCCTAATTTGGATTCTTTGGCAATTGTCACTTCTGGCAATTGCTTTATTTCGGTCTCTTCGCTCCGTACTTGGAGCGCCCCTGCTTGCGGTTGGCCACGCCCGTGGCATCGAGTGTGCCGCGCACCACGTGGTAACGCACGCCGGGGAGGTCCTTTACACGGCCTCCGCGGATCAGCACAATTGAGTGCTCCTGCAGGTTGTGGCCGACGCCGGGAATGTACGTTGTGACTTCGATCCCGTTCGTCAGGCGCACGCGCGCGACTTTGCGCAACGCTGAATTCGGCTTCTTGGGCGTCTGGGTATAGACACGCGTACAAACGCCGCGGCGCTGCGGTGAAGCCTGCAAGGCCGGGCTGGCGGTCTTATAATTCGGCGCCGTTCTTCCTTTGCGGACCAACTGATTGAATGTCGGCATCTTTTCTCCTAGGGCTCCGCTGCTTCGCCCTCGCGCTTTGCTCGCGCTATCCGGCGCTCGCTCCGCGCTCACCCTTCTCTTCTCTGGGGCTCCGCAACTCTCTGCTGCTTTGCCCTCGTGCTACGTTCGCGCGGGGCAGCGCTCTCTTCGCACTTCACCCGCGTTGAAAACTTATCGCTGACAGGCGCATTTTGCGGGCACACACGCACACTGAGCCTGTTTTTTGGATCCCGCATTGCGAGACTGGCTGCAATGCGTGCAGCCATAAATCCGCCAAAACGGGCGGAGAATATTGAGTTGCCCTATCTGTGGTTGAGAAACGACGGT
>JBGPZS010000452.1:0-3820 GCA_041493865.1 Terriglobia bacterium | reverse complement strand
GCCACCGCGCCGTTCACCAACCCGCCCAGCGTCATTTGCCATGCTGCCGAGACAAAAACGTCAACACTCAAGTTAAAGCGATGGGAGAATACCGAGCCTAAAGCCCAAAAAAAAGACGTCCCAGCCAGGATGCCCGACCCCAGCAGCTCCAAACGCCCTAGATGGGTACCGGAAGCGATGCGCGGCCATAGCAGCACCAGCAACCCGACGATCCCCACCGCCAGGCCAAAGAGGCCTTTTGCCGTCATCCGCCCGGCACGGAAGATCCACGCCTCAATCATCACTACCCAGATCGGCACCAAAGCCACGATCAACGACGCCAGGCCGCTGGGAACGTACTCTTCCCCCCACAGCACGCCAATGTTGCCCAGCGAGAGCAGAAGGATGGAAATCACCAGCAGCCGCCCCAGGTCGCGCCGGTTAAGGCTGACCTTTCGTCCCATAAGCGCGCAGGCGGCCAGCATGATCGGCCCGGCAGCCAGATAGCGGACGGCTCCCGCCACGTAGGGCGGCATGTCCCGCACCACAATGCGTATGGCCAAATAGGTGGAGCCCCACAGTACATAGAGCAGGGCGAAGGCCAGTATTACGCGCGACCGTTGTTGTTGCTGGCTGGTAGTCATGGGTTAAGTACTTATCATCAGACTCTTATAACCATCCTGTCGATGCGAAATAACCGGAATGCCGGAATCACGCATGGAATTGCACCGTGGTAACCGCCAGTTGCGGGGTGCTTTCAGGCTATAATAGAAGCCGTAGATGACTTCACGCCCCACATCCTGGTTCGCGTTGAGCACGCCGAAGCGTTCGCTGGCCTGCTGGGTGGACTTTCTGGTCTGCCCGCGCCGCTACTTGGCCGTGTTGCCCTCGCACGCCCGCGCCAATCTGTTCGCCGGCGACTAACCTTCCTCTCGTCCTCACTCTTTCAGCGGCCTGGCTTGCTTCTTTGTTGACCGTTTCTAGTAAACCCAGGCTGCATGCACCAATACGAAACCGAAATCGAAAAGAGGATGAACATGGCAACGCAGACCATTTCCAACGCCGGTCCCAAGATCCGGACCAAACTACCCGGCCCCAAGGCGCAAGCCGTCCTTCAGGGCGACCAAAAGTACATCTCGCCGTCATATACACGCTCCTATCCGCTGGTGGCCAAACGCGGCCGCGGTGTAGTTGTAGAAGACGTAGACGGCAATGAGTTCCTGGACTTCTCCGCCGGAATCGCCGTGGTTTCCACCGGACACTGCCATCCCCGCGTGGTGGCCGCCATCCAGAAGCAGGCTGCCGAGCTGATCCACATGTCAGGCACGGATTTTTATTACGAGAGCCTGATCACCCTGGCGGAACGCCTCTCCAAGGTTGCGCCGATGTCCGGGCCGGTTCGCGCTTATTACGGCAACTCCGGCGCTGAGGCCGTTGAGGCCGCAATGAAGCTTGCCCGCTACCACACCAAGCGGCAGGGAATCATCGCCTTTTACGGCGCGTTCCACGGACGCACCATGGGCGCGCTCTCACTCACCGCTTCGAAAACGCAGCAGCGCCGTCGCTTCTTCCCGCTGGTCCCGGGCGTGGCCCACGTCCCGTATCCCAACGTGTATCGCAAACCTGAGGGCATGACGGCTGAAGAGCATATTGCCGAGTGCGTGCGTTTTATTGAAGACCGCGTCTTCAAGACGATCATGCCGCCGGAAGAGTGTGCGGCCATCTTCATTGAGCCCATCCAGGGCGAAGGCGGCTATCTGCCCGCGCCCGCGGAATTCCTGCGCGAGCTGCGCCGCATCTGCGATACTCACGGCATCCTGCTCGTCGCCGATGAAGTGCAGAGCGGCTCCGGGCGCAGCGGCAAGTGGTGGGCCATCCAGCATACAGGCGTGGAGCCGGACATCATCACCATTGCCAAGGGCATAGCCTCCGGCATGCCGCTGGGCGTGACGCTGGCGCGCGCGGAGATCATGGACTGGGTGCCGGGATCTCATGCCTCCACTTTCGGCGGCAATCCCGTCTGCATTGAAGCCGCCCTGGCGACCATGGACGTTCTGGAAAGCGAAGCGATCAAGAACGCGGAAGTCGTGGGCAATCACCTGATGAAGCGCCTCAGCGGCTGGGTGAATACCCATCCCATGGTGGGCGACGTGCGCGGCCGCGGCCTGATGATCGGCGTGGAAATAGTAAAAGACAAGAAGACGAAAGCCACGGCGCACGATGAGCGCGAACGTATTGTTGAACTGGCGTTTGAGCGCGGCCTCCTGTTCCTGGGCGCCGGCGAAAACTCCATCCGCATCGCGCCTCCGCTGGTCCTGACTCAGGAGCAAGCGGACATCGGCATGGACGTGCTGGAAGAATGCATCGGGATCGTGGAAAAAGAAAACCGGTAAGATCCTGCCGCGAATTGGCGCGAAAAAGCGCGAATCAAAAAATGAGATTTGATATGATTCGTGTTCATTCGCGTTGATTCGCGGCAATTGTTTTATGCCTGCATCGGGCACGATAACCCGCCTCACCCTTCGCGCGCTCGACTCGTTCGCGCGGCTTCTGCCCCGCAAAGATTCAACCCCGCGGCATCTTCACACCGGACGCCGCGGCGAGGAAGCTGCCTACTTCTACCTGCGCGAACATGGCTACGTGATCATTGCGCGCAATTACCGCAGTCCACGCAGCCGCAGCGAGCTTGATCTGGTGGGCTGGGACGGCCCCACGCTGTGCTTCGTCGAAGTCAAGACACGCACCACGCGCAACGTAATGCCTGCTGAAGCCGCTGTTGACGCGGAGAAGCAGGGCGATCTCTCCCACATTGCGCGTGAATTCCTGCGCAAGATCAAGGGCGGTCCGCCGTTTCGTTTCGATATTGTGAGTGTTTATCTTGAGGACGGACACGAGCCTGATATTGAACTGTTCAGGAATGCTTTTACGATAGCGTAGGCTCGGGCCGTGGGTAACTCATGTCAGTCCCACCGCAGTTCAAGGGTCCGGCTGGCAAAATTCACCAACAGCGTCTTCTGGCTGTAGGCGCGGAATAGCCCAGGGATAGCGGTGTCATGATCATAGATTTGTCCGGCAGCGTCTACCTGAATGCGCACCGTATGGCGTCCTGCAGTTACCGGCAGAGTCAGCGCAAGGTTTCCGCCTCCGGTTGAAATGTGGGAGGGCTTGGCATGCGGGTTTGCCGTGTTGCGGAGTTCGTCATGGTAGCGCAGGTCGCCGTCCACCCAGATGTAAATCTCGCCGCTGCGAAACGGATACTGTCCCACAATCTGCAACGTTGCCGGCATTGACCGGTTGAAGCTCACTGCTACAAGACCGGCGCCGGCCAGCAAGAGAAAGGCCCCAGCTAACAGGTAGATCAGTAACTTGTTGCGCTGGACCACCCTCTGTGGCGCGGCTGATTGCGGGGCGAGGGTTGCAGAGCCAGCCGTAACCTTGATAGATGGCGTAACAGCTGCGGAAGCGCGTGGAATCCCCACAGTAACGTTCCCCGGCAATGCCACCGTCTGCTCTATCTGGGGTACAGCTCTCGCTGAATTTGCAATCGATCTCGGCTTGTTCCCCGCGCGTAAATCCTGCATATCGGCCGCGAATTCGCTGCCGCGTCGGTAACGCATCACGGGGTCCTTGGCCAGCGCCCGGCTGAGAACATAATCGAAATCCGTGTTGATTCCCGGGGCAATCTGGCTGGCCGGCGCGGGATCTTTGGTCACAACTTGCACGCATATCTCCGTGAGAGTGGCGCCGTCAAAGGGCTTGACTCCGGTCAGCAGCCAGTATGCGATCACGCCCAGCGAGAAGAGATCAGAGCGCCCATCCACCGCTTTGCCGTTGAGTTGCT
>JBGPZS010000064.1:0-12143 GCA_041493865.1 Terriglobia bacterium | reverse complement strand
CCGAACCCTCAGGCCCGCCGCCTTTGTGCAGCAGATCGTAACGGCGGATGGTCTCGGCCGTGGGATCGGAAAGAACAGGGAAGGTATATCCGGCCTTGCCCGCCAGGTTGCGCGAGACTTCCGGCGCGTCCACGCTGATGGCCACCGGCTTCACTCCAGCCGCTTCAAACTCTTTCAGGTTTTTCTGAATGCCTCGCAACTCGAGGTTGCAGAAAGGTCACCAGTCGCCGCGATAGAAGACCAGCAGGACGGCCTTGGGCGCGGCAACGGTTGCGCTGGAAGAGGCGCTTGCCGGGCTTGGACCGCCGGCATTCGCGGCATCGGCTTTCCCCAGCAACTGCCCCAGTGACACCTTGTTGCCGCTGGTATCGGCCAGCGTGAAGTCCGGCGCTTTCTGTCCTTCCTGCGGCGCCCCTGCCGATGCGGGCAGGGCCCGTGAGCTGATATGCCCAAACACTGTCACCGCGAAGATGAGCAGCACGACGACGCTCAGAATCGAGCTGGTAACCTTGCCGCTATATACCTGCGGCTGCCGGAAGGCCCGCATCACGCCGGTCACGGCGCAGACGAGCGCGGCAATTGCCAAGGCCAGGCTCAGCCACGGAATGGCCCGCTCTCCGGGAACTCTCAGAAAGAATCCGGCATTGGAAAGCATGGCCGCCACGGCAAGCAGCAAGCCCAGCCAGGGCGCCCAGTTGCGTTGGCGTTTGGTTAGCTCGGGCATATAAGACGCAGTCTAGCAGATTCATTGCGCGACTTCAGTTCAGGCTGGAGGCATCGTGCTTACGCCACTTCATTTCTTTTGCCACGCTCTGGCGCGCGGCCACCAGCGTCTCACGTTCTTGCAGTACTCGTCATATTCGTTGCCGAATTTTTCCCGCAGCACCGGCTCTTCATAGAGAAGGACAAACAAATGGAACCCCACAAATACAACCACGCCATACTTCAGCACCTGGACGCTGCCGAAGAGCAGTCCCTGGCCCAGGATCAGCGACGAAACCGCCACGTACATGGGATTGCGCACGTAGCGATACAGTCCACTGACCACCAGGTGCTGCGGAGGGGCCACAGGAGCGGGCGTCCCCAGGCCCTGAATGGCGAAGCGGGCGAAGGAATCGAGCAACAGGGGAAGGCCGGCGCAGATCAGCAGCGCGCCGATCACGCGCAAGGCAACCCAGCCCAGCAGCGGCGGCGCTATATGCCATCGGCTAATCCAGTAGGGGACGAGGACGGCGATGGTCCCCGGCGCGATCACCAGAAAAACGGCCGACCCGAGAATTGCGGCTGCACGGTTCACCGCCTACGAAGATACCACCGGACAAAGAGATTGCCAGAATTGCAAAAATCGGGTTATTGCCAAAATTTAGGAGCTAATTTCTCCGCTCCTCTGTATTTCAAAACAAATTTGGGCTTCGATCTCTCCGTGCCTCCGTGTCTCCGTGGTGGATTTTGGGTTTTCAATTGGCAATATTGGCAAGCGGCTTTACTCGCTCCTCAACGCGATCAGCGGGTCAACCTTCGTCACCCGGCGCGCGGGCACGTAGCTGGCCGCAAAGCCGACGGCCAGAAACATCAGCGCCACTCCCGCAAAAGTCAGGGGATCGTTGACCGGGGTCTCAAACAGCAGTGCCCGCATCACCCGCGAAAAGATCAGCGCACCCACAATGCCGGCGGCCAGTCCGAAGGCGATCACGCGCATGCCCTGCATCAGGACCATGCGCATCACCGCAGTGCTCTGCGCGCCCAGCGCCATACGGATGCCGATCTCGCGCGTACGCTGGCTTACCATCAGGGCCGTAACACCGCTCAACCCGGTGGCGGCGATGGCCAGCGCCAGCCCGGCAAACAGCGCCAGCAGCAGCGTGGTGAGCCGCGATTGCACCAGCGCGTCGCCGCGGAGTTCATTGAGCGTCTGGATGCCGTTGACCGGCTGCTCCGGGTCGGCCGAATAAACGGCCTCGCGCACCTGCTGCGCGTAGTTCATGGGATTGCCCGCGGTCTTCACCAGCAGGCTGCCGCCCATCGGCGTTTGCGAGAACGCGCCGTAGGCCGTATCCAGCGCTTCTTTGTCCAGGCCGTAATACTTCACGTCGCCCACCACGCCCACGATCTTCACCCACGTCTTCCCGTTGTCGCCGGAGATGCGCTTGCCGAGCGGATCTTCATTGGAGAAATAGTGGCGCGCCAGCGACCGGCTGATGATGACGACCTCGGGCGAATCGGCGTTGTCATGCGGCGTGAAATACCTGCCGGTGATGAGAGGAATGCCCAGCAGTTGCAGGCAGTCAGGCGAAACGAAGTTGATGTCTGCCGTGGGCAGCGCATCGCGATCACTTGTCTGGCGTCCTTCGACGATGAACGTCTGGTTCATCGGCATACCCGGCGCCAGCGGCGCTCCGCTGTTCACGCCCACCGCCACAACGCCCGGCGTTCCTTCCAGTTTGCGCATGACGCGGTCAAAGAAGGTGATGGTGTCGGCGTTGGAATGGTACTTGCTGAAGCTGAGTGGAATGTTTGCGGTAAGCACGTTCTCCGGGTTGTATCCGGCGTTGACCTGTTGCAGCTTAACAAAGCTGCGGACCATCAGCCCGGCGGCAATCAGCAGCACAAAGCTCAGCGCCACTTGTCCGGCGACGAGCAGGTTGCGCAGGCCCACTCCACTGCTCTTCACCGTGGCGTTCGTGCTGCCTTCTTTGAGCGAGTTCACCAGGTTCAGCCGCTGTGAGAGCGCCGGGATGGACCCGAAAATTAGGCCGGTGAGAATGGAAACGCCCAGCGTGAACACCAGGACTTCCAGGCTGATGCGGACTTCAGCCGCGCGCGTGGTGAAACGGCCCACAAACCGCACCAGCAGTTCCAGGCAGCCGGAAGCCAGCAGCAAGCCAAGCGCTCCGCCGGCCAGGCTGAGCAGCGTGCTCTCCGTCAGCAATTGGCGGATAAGCCTTCCGCGATTGGCGCCCAGCGCGGCGCGAACGGCCATCTCCTGTTCGCGACGCATGATCCGTGCCAGCGCCAGGTTGGCCACGTTGGCACAGGCAATCAGCAGCACCAGTCCCGCGGTGCCCAGCAGTAGCAGCAGCATGCGACGCACCTGCTGCGTAAGCTGGTTTTGCAGGCCGTCCATGGTGGCGCTGAAGCCGCGTGCGGCTGGATAGTCCGCTGGGTATTGCTGTTGCAGCCGCGACGCCACCAGGCTTACGTCGACGTTGCCGGATTGTATGTCCGCTACCGGCTTGAGACGCGCGAAGGCCCGCATCATGCGCGCACTGCGGCTTGCGATCGTCGAGGGCGACGAGCGGAAAGGACATGCAACGGTGGTCATGTAGACATCGTTTTCGCGCGGATACTGTGGCACCGGCGGCAGTACGCCCACGACGGTATGCACTTTGTCATTCATGCGGAAATGGCGCCCGATGATGCCGGCATCGCCGCCATAGCGCGTCTTCCAGTAGCTGTAGCTCAGCACCAGCACGGCGTCGGCGCCCGGTGTATCGTCAGCGGAGGTGAAGAAGCGTCCCAGGTAAGGCTTGATGCCCAGCAGGTCAAAGAAATGCGCGGAGACCACGCCGGTCCTTACTTCGTCCGGCTCCTGCCCGTCCAGCAGGATGAACGACATCTGGTGGTACTCCTCAATCTGCGCCAGCGACTTTGACTGCTCGCGATAGTCCTGCAGCTCCTTGACGGAGAATCCGACATTCATCGCGTTCGCTTTCGGAAAATCCTGCTGCAGCACTACCAGCTCTTTGCCCTGCGCGTACGGCAGCGGCTTGAGCAGCACGCCATAGACCACGCTGAAGAGTGCCGTGTTCGCGCCGATGCCCAGCGCCAGCGCCAGCAACGCCACCAGTGTGAAGCCGGGGTTCTTGCACAGCATGCGAAAACCGTAACGGAGGTCCTGGATGAATGTACTCATGAGTGCTTCTCCAAATTATGTGGGAGCTTGCCGCCTTAACTATTTTGAACGGTAGCCGCAGTGCCCGTCTTGTATCTATGCAAGCTTGCCGTAACTCTATGCTGCGCTGATGGCCCGGCGCTTGCTCTTACATGAATGCGGCAGCCAGCCTTTGCATGGGCACTTTGCAAGCCGAATCGAAAGACGCGGCTAGACTACTGATAAAAAAAGCTTTAGCGCAAGACAGGCTGGTTCTAGCATTAAGCCAGGGTGTTCGCAAACGTGCATTGGCTGCTCGAAAACGAACAGCTTGGGCTATACAAAGTCCGGGCCGCATAACGATTTTGTTTCTGGCTGCGTCAAACAGATGTAAGAGGTCGGTTTGTCCAAATCGCTCAATATCGGGCAGTTCTTCGGCAATGTTGTTGAACGATGGGCCGTTGATTCGGTGATGCTAAACCGGCTGGTGCATAACCGGCCGCGCGCACTTCCCAGCCACGCTCACCAGGCAGGATTTGTCTCTCTGCTGTTGGAAGGCGATTACCGTGAAACGGCCGGCTTCATGCAGTTTGGTTATCAGCCTTTCTCCTGCTTGTATCACCCGCCGGGCATGGACCATCGCGATGAAATAGGGCCGGCCGGCGTTACCCTGCTCACGCTTGAATTCAAACCTGAGTTGTTTGACGCTGTCGATTTCGCCGCCGTCAACCTACGCCCCATCATCGATCTCTCAGGGGCCAAGCCGGCATGGGAACTCATGGACCTCTATCGCCGGATCGTTGCCCGCCAGGCCAACCCCTTGGACCTTGAATCGCGCGCCGTGGCCCTGGCTTTTTCGATCGTGCGTTGCTGTTCGCGCGTGCCGCGTGATCTGCGCTCGCTGCGGCGGGCGTGCGAGTACGTGCACGCGCATTTCGGTGAAAACCTGACTCTGGCGCAGGTGGCGTGGGCTGCCGCAGTGCATCCCGTCTACCTGGGGCAGATCTTCCGCCAGGAATTCGGCGAAACGCTGGGCGAGTATCTGAATCGCATTCGCGTGCGCGCCGCCGCCGAGCGCCTCGCCAACTCTGATCAGCCGCTCAGCACCATCGCGCTGGACTTCGGCTTTTACGATCAAAGCCATTTCACCCGGATCTTCCGCCAGGTTACCGGCGCAACTCCCGGCGTGTTCCGTGCGGACTATACATCGCACAGGAGTTCGGTCTCCGTGTTGCACTAGTGCCGCAGGGCTGGCTACGCCGATGGCTGGCTGGAGGTTCTAGGCGGTTTTCCTGTCTCTTTGCAGAAGTTCCACCCGGCCTTCAATTTGCCGCAATGTGAAATATCTGGCGCAATTGCTGCATAGCCAGAAGTTTTCTATGGCCTTGTTTTTTGCCGGAAAGCCAAAAAACCTGCCGCCATTCATGCGCATGAACGTCCTTGGGCACTGCGGGTTGGCACACTTCGACATCATGATTTAAGTGGCGGCTGCATATTGTTTGACGTCGATTTGCCGTGCGATGTCGCCCGCGATTCGCAAGCACCTCAAACATGGTCGTGGGTAGTGGGTCAGTTTTGAAATATGACACTGGAAAATCCCACTGCCCACTCCTAAGTTCGTCATCCTGAGATCCGTAAGCGAGTCCGCGTTTTGGGCCTGTTCACGCCCGTTTTTGGCGTGAATAGGCAGAGCGTGCGAGTACCAGGGTCCCCAAGGCGCGCCGCCTTTGCGCGTCTTGGGGTGGAAGTCGGACCGAGGGACCTTGTGCTGTAAACTCTTAGCTAAATCTAACTTTGAAAAGCGTCAACGGAAAACAACGTGTCTGAAACCGTATTGCAAACCCGGGCCCTGCGCCGCACGTTTGGTCCGCTCGTCGCGGTCGAAAGTCTGGACCTCGTGGTGGAGAAGCAGCAGTTCTATGGCTTTTTGGGGCCGAACGGAGCGGGCAAATCCACCACCATCAAGATGCTCACCGGACTGCTGCGCCCCACCAGCGGTGAAGTGCAGATTCTAGGCCGTAACCTGGCCAGGGACAGCGTTGAGATCAAGCGGCGCATCGGTGTGGTGCCGGAAGGTCTGGCGCTGTTTGAGAGGCTCACCGGCGCGCAGCTCTTGAATTTTGTCGGACGCATGTACGGCCTGGATCGCGCCAAAGCCGCCGAACGCAGCGCCGAACTGCTGGAGTTCATGGACCTGAAAGACTCGGCCGACAAGCTGGTCGCCGATTATTCGCACGGCATGAAGAAGAAGACTGCGCTCGCCGCGGCCGTCATTCACGGTCCGGAAATTCTGTTTCTCGACGAACCCTTTGAAGGCGTCGATGCCATTGCCGCCACCACGCTCAAGCGTCTTTTGCAGCGCTTCATCTCCCACGGCGGCACCGTTTTCCTCACCTCGCACGTCCTGGAAGTCGTCGAGCGCCTTTGTTCGCACATTGGCATCATTCAAAACGGGCGGCTGGTTGCGGCCGGATCGCTGGAGGAGTTGCGCAGCGGCGTGCAGATTGCCGGGCATGACCACTCTCCGCTCACGCTGGAAGAAATATTCCTTCAGGTCGTTGGCGGGGCCAAGCAGGATGCAGAGGTGCTCTCCTGGCTCTAGCCGATTCCAACAATCATTTCATTTTGTTGCTGCTGTTGCGGTGGCGGCTATTTGTAAACTCTCTGCGCCGCCCCAGCCGCCGCGCCGAGCTGGGGTTCCAGGTGCTCTGGCTCTTTTTGGGCGGCCTGTTTGTCCTGACCACCAGCGGGGGATTTTTCTTCGGAACAATAGGATTGCTGAAGATCGAAAGACCCGATCTGCTCGATCTTCTTTTATGGGCGATCTTCTTGATCTGGCAGCTGGCCCCTATCCTCTTTGAGGGATACTCTCCCGGTCTCAGCTTTCGCGAAGTTGCGCGCTATCCGGTTTCTTTCCGCCTTTATTTTCTTCTCAGTTCAGCTTACGGCATCTCTGATCCGGCCGCCGTCACCTGCCTGCTCTGGCTTCTGAGCATGTGGGTCGGGATAGCGGTGGAACAACCCGGGTGGGCCTTCATGGCGGCCGTTGCATTCCTGCTCTTTACCGTATTCAATCTGCTTCTCAACCGCATCATTGTTGGCTTGTTTGAACGTTTTCAGAGCACGCGCAGGGGGCGGGAGCGCATGGTGTTTCTGATGTTCATCCTCATCCTGCTCCCGCAAGTCCTGCAATTTGCCACCGGCTACTGGACAAATATGCGGGTTCTCAAACCGCCTGCTTGGGTGCTGCAAGCGCTCACTCCCATGCGCGGGTTCTCGCCACCAGGCGTGGCTTTACGCACCTTTCTTCTTGTTGGTAATCCAGGATTGTGGGCCCTTGGCGCTCTTCTGCTTTATGGATGTCTCGCCTTCCTGCTGTTGCAACGCCGGCTTCGCGCTATTTACCAGGGCGAGATCTATGCCGAAGCCTACACCGTCAGGCGTGAGCTGAAAGTGCGGAAGGGCTGGCGCCTGCCGTTCGTGGACGACGTTACGGCTGCTATCATCGAAAAAGAATTGCGCTACATCCGCCAGAGCTCGCGCCTGTTGCTGCAACTGGTATACCCGCCCATCATTTTCACGCTCGTCGCTTTCAGTGGAGCCGGACGCAAGTTGTTTTTCGCCAGGAGCCCGGAAGCAATGGTGGCCGGCATGGCCGGCTTCATCCTTCTTTCTGTTCCAAACATGGCGTACAACACCTTTGGCATGGACAAGGAAGGATTCGGCCGCTGGTTGCTCTCTCCGCCAATGCTGAGGAAAATCTTGCTGGCGAAAAATCTCGCTCACGGTGGGATTCTGGCTGTACTCTTCCTGCTGGCTGAAGCAATCATCATCGCGATTGCTCACCCTCGTGTGCTGCCGGCGTTGCTCGTGACAGTCGCATTCTTCGCGATCCTTGTGATCCAGTTCGGCGCCGGTAATCTCATTTCGGTTTATTGGCCCAAGCGCATCGAACTGACTCAGATGAATTCCAAAATGGCCTCCAACGCCGCGGGGGTTGCTTCGTTGCTCGTCATGCTTGCCATCTCAACCATTGCGGGCATGATCGCTTTTGCTGCCTGGTCTTGGCAACTCCCCTGGTTGCCACTGCTTTCCAGCCTGGCGATTCTTGCCGCCAGCCTCAAATTTCATTCTTACCTGCTGGACCGTGCCGCGCAATATACCTGGGCGCACGTTGAAGAGATTGCAGGCAACCTTGGCGCGTGATGTCGAAAGCGCTCATTGACTGGGGAAAAATTACGAGTCTCTCCTGCCCGGCAACTCTAAATACCTTTTGCTTTCAATTGCATACGGTGGTACCGCAGTTGCCCTTATCCCTGCGTTACAAACGCGGTTCAGTTTTCTGGATCGGAGAGGCAGCAGTGGCGCAGGATAAACCCCGTAGACAACCCGGCCAGGCTGGCTTCCACAGTGGAGAAACCGTCCCGGTTTCCGGCATGTGGCAGCCCGACCATCCCGACTGTCCGGACGTCACCGATCTGTGGCTGCCCAAACAAGCGTCATTCCCGCCTTGCCCATGCTGCAGCTTACCTGCAAGTTTTTTCCTGATCCAAGAGGTGCGTCACATCTCTGAAGACCCGGACTTCCAATGACCATGCAACTCCAAATCACTGGCGTAGCGGGCAATCACGGTCGAAGCTTTCTGCGCCAGTTATAATGGCCTGTTTCCGCCCAGGGGGTAATATGAAACGGTGCGATATGAAACGGGCCATTGCAGGCACACTCGCCGGCGCGCTGCTCTTCTCTCTCTCCACATCTTGCTTTGCCGATTTTCAGTACACAGAAACCAGCAAGATCACCGGTGGATCAATGGCGGGCGCCATGAAATTTGTCGGCGTTTTCAGCAAGGACGCGCGTCAGGCCACGCAGGGCTCCACCTCCACCATCAGCTTCAAGGGCAACAAGATGAGACGGGAAGACAGCCTGGGCCAGGTCGAAATCATTGACCTCGACGGCCGCCGCATCGTTCACATTGACACCAAGAAGAAAACTTATTCCACCATGACCTTTGACGAGATGCGGGCGCAGATGGAAGAAGCCCGCAAAAAGACCGCCGAACAGCAGGCCAAACACAACAAGGACCAGGGTAATGTGAAGATTGTTCCCAAGGTGCAGGTCACTGCTGGCGCCGGATCGAAAAAGCTGCTCGACTACACCGCCAAGGAGATGAAGGTCCGCGTGGACATGGAAATCCAGTCCGACGATCCCAAGGCCAAGGGCCAGACCGCGAACATGTGGGTCAATTCCGACTCGTGGATCGCGCCAGTCAAGGGTTACGACGAAGTAAAGCGCTTCTATATGCGCATGGCCAAAGAACTGGACTGGGTGCCCGGAGCGGTGTTGGGCGCAAACCCACAGCTCTCTCCCGCCATGGTGGAATACCGCAAGAGCGCCGCCACTTTGAACGGCATGCCGCTGCTGTCACTGGTGAGCGTGGGCATGGCGGGGCAGCCTGGGCAGACCGGTACACCGCAGCAGGCTTCCCAGAGCGACCAGAAGCAATCGGGCGGCAACCCCATCACCCAGGGAATCGGCGGGATCTTCGGCAGGAAGAAAAAGAAAGACGATGCCGCGCAGCAGGATAACGCTTCTTCAAACTCCGGCCCATCAAATCCATCACCCAGCGGGGCTGCCGGTTCGATGATGGATACCACGATTGAAGTAACTTCGGTCTCAACCAGTGCCGTCGACGCAAGCCTGTTTCAGATACCTGAAGGCTACAAGCAGGTGCAGGGGAAGGGCATGCAGTAATTTTTTTTGAAGTTCCGAGCGTAGCGAGGAATCCCTATCGCGGGAACTCCCCTCGTGGATAAGCAGTCTCGAAAGACGCAGGAGAGTTTTGCTTTTACGCCGTGACTCCTGACGAAGCTGGCTTTAGCCTCTGAATGAAAAGCCTGCGCTCTCCGCGTCCTCTGCTGTTCGTCCTCTGCTGTTCGTTCTCTGCCTTAGCGTCCTTTGCGGTTAAGTCGCCTCTTTTTCGACAGATTCTCCAGCCAATACTTCAATGACGCGCACTCCTGGATCACCGCTTCCAGCTTGGGGATCGTCGTCTTCAACTCGTCTTCTTCCACGATTCCGTCTGCCAGGGTGTTGGCAATGCTCTCCAGCGCTGCTCCCACGTCCTTAATAAGGTTGGAAATGGCTTTGAACTCTTCTTCTGACGTTTGCCTGGGATCGGGGATCTTGAACGCTACGCGCCCGGCCTGGCTCTCCAGAAGGTCCAGCGGCTCGTAGTTGCGCAGGATTGTGCAGATCCGGGGCAACAGATACGCGGGCAGATGCCTGTCGCCGCGCAACCAGTACATTAAGGACCGGTAATTGGTGCCGAGTTGTTGCGCCAGAAGCCTTACATCGTACTCGGCTTTGGCCTCAACCACCTGGCTAAGGACTGTGGGAAGGGTTTTGGCGGGCACAAGGTAATCCAGAGTTTTGAATTTGTCAGTTCAAAAATCGCGTCATTTTGAACGGTGAAAGTGCTCATTGTAGCTGAATTGCTTTTCCGTAATATACCCGCTCTAATAATAGAAGATGAACACGGTTGAAACGGTTTTGTTCTTGGTGCCTGATGGTTACATTTCTATAATCTTTGCGACCGGGTAAGTGCCTTGGGAGATTCCGGGGATGGATTTGACAAGACCAGTGCTTCAGAAGTACTTTTCCAATCCAGACCAGCGCACACATTTCTCTTCTCGGGTACTTTCTCCGAAAGGCCAGGGCCTTAGATGGCGTCTTTTTGCCGGGCTGAGGTTCGTATAAAAGGCCTTCGCATGAAAGGCGTTTGCAGGACGGGGTCACACGATGGGGGTTTGCATGACGGGGGTCACGCGATGAAGAAATGGTACAACTATTTTGTTTCTACCGATGATGCCGGCAACCCCATTGCGGGCGACGCCCAGTCCGCCGGCCAGCCGGGTGCACCGTCCGGGCAGATGAGTTCCGCCCAGACCGTGGCAGAGATCGCCTCCAGCGTGGCCACAGAACCAAAGTTCACCAATCCCGTCTCGAAGGCAGCGTCATTCGACGAGATCTATCAAGCTGCGGAAATTCCTCCGGCTCCTCAGGGCTATTCCATCATGAAGGTGGCGGAGATGCTCCAGAGCGAGCACATTCGTTCCATGCCCACTGACGTGAAGCGGTCCACCGTGCTGGTGGCGCTGGACGCCGCCGGCGTCGACATTAAGGACGTGATCCAGGACGCCGTCCGCCGCGACAAAGCGCTTGACGGCTACGAGCGCGTGCAGGAGCGCGCCATCACTGACCTGGAAGCCCGCAAGAGCCAGGAAAACGCCCAGATCCAGGCGGAGCTGGATAAATACGTCGCCGAACAGCGGGCCAGGATTCAAGGTAACAATGATGACGTCACGCGTGAAAAAGAGCGCTTCTTCGGCTGGCGGCTGAAAAAACAGCAGGAGGAAAAGAAGATCTCTGACGCGGTTGCGCCTTTCGTCACCGAGAACCCAATATCCACCGGCGCCGGCAGTGCACCGCCTGCGCCGAAGCAAGGCCCAAAGTCGTAAGCAAAAGGAGCTTTTATGTGGCAGCGCTTTACCAGACTGATTCGTTCGTTCGTCGGATTCTTCATCTCCACGGCGGAAAATCCGGAGATCATCCTCCAGCAAAACATCCGCGACATGAATGACCAGGTGCCGCGCATGAACGAAAGCATTGCCATGGTCAAGGCCAACCAGACTCTGCTGGAGCGCGAAGAATCAAAGTACAAGGATGACGTCGCCAACCTCACCGCCAAGGTCAAGGCCGCGATCCAGGCCAACCGTGATGACATTGCCGCCAGCTTTGCCAACCAACTGCAAAGCACCAAAGCTGCGCTGGCGCGTACGCAGGGCCAGCTCACCACCGCGCGCGCCGCTTTTGACAAGGCCATGGCCGTCAAAAAGGCCTTCATGCAGGAAAAAGACCGCAAGACGCAGGAAGCGCTCTCTGCCATCGCCGACTATCGCCGGGCCCAGTGGCAGAAGAAGGTTGCCGACGTGATGGAACAGTTTGACGTAGCCGGCATCAGCCAGACACATGACGAGATGGTCCGCAAGGTCGAGGAGATGACGGCCGTCAATGAAGCGCGCATGGATATGGCCATGGGCAACGTCGACCAGCAGAAGATGAAAATCGAGGAAGAAGCGCAGAACATCCAGGCCGGCGAGCTGGTCAAGCAATTCAAGATTGAAATGGGACTGGCCTCGCCTTCAAGTGCTGGAACAAGCGCGACTCCGGAGAAGACGATCGGCGGCAAAGAACCGCAACGGACGTCGTAAGT
>JBGPZS010000163.1:0-7982 GCA_041493865.1 Terriglobia bacterium | reverse complement strand
GGGGAGATTGCCAAAACTGCCATGATCGCCGGAATCCCGCCCTCAGCAAGCCGAAACCGAGGGAATCCCAAGGACTTCAATTTTGAATTTGAAATTTCAAATTGAAAATCTTCCGTCCAGTCTACTCGGCCTTGAACTCCAGTCTGCCCTGTTCTCTTAATCCCAGCACCGTGGCCAGTTCCTGCGGTTTGTCGATCAGCACATCAGGTGGGGCGTCTTGCAGGGTGTGGGGCGACAGGCCGTAGGTCACGCCGACGGAGAAAATCCCAGCGTTGCGGGCGGTGAGCACGTCAATGTCGGAGTCGCCGATGATGATGGTCTCTTCCGCAAAAACGCTGGCCTCTTCCAACAACGCCTGCACCCCGGCGGGATCCGGCTTCTTGGTATGGAAGCTGTTGCCGCCATAAACCTGGAAGAAATACGGGCCCAGGCCAAGCGCTTCCACAATCGCGCGCGAAGGACCGACGGGCTTGTTGCTGAGCACCGCCATCTTCAGCGGCTGGCCGTCACGGCTCTTCTGGATGGCTTGCAGCGCTTCCTTGATCCCGTCATACACGTAAGTGTTATCGAGCTTGTGCTCGCGATACCAGGCCATGAAATAGAGCAGCGCATCCTGGACAAAGTTTTCGTCGTCAGGATCGCCCAGAGACCGCCGCACCAGCATGGGCGCGCCGTCGCCGATATAGCTGGCAATCACTTCGTGCGGCAGCTCTTTCTTCCCGAAGTGGCGCAGCATGGCGTTGATGGAGTTGGCCAGGTCCTGGCGGGAGTCGATGAGCGTGCCATCGAGGTCAAAAATAAGCAGTTTGGCGGTATGGCCGGGGATGGGCCGATTTTTGCGAATCATCCGTTTTCAGTATATCCCGGCAAACACCTTAGGATTTAAAATGGAAGGTACTCCCAAGTACGCCCCGATAACCCCACCTTGTTTTAATAGGAGACCCATGGCTGTTAGCAAAATTGAGTCAAAAAAGAACGCCTCAGCGGTGGCTGAGATGCCGGCCAAGGCCGAGAAAACGTATGAAGGGCTCACCCGCCAGCAACTGGTGGAGATCTACCGCCTGATGTATCTTTCGCGGCGGATTGACGACAGGGAAAAAGTCCTGAAAAACCAGCAGAAGACTTTCTTCCAGATATCCAGCGCAGGGCATGAAGCGCTGACCGTGGCGGCCGCGCTGAACCTCAAGGCCGGCCATGACTGGTTCTACCCGTATTATCGCGATCGCACGCTGTGCCTGGCCCTGGGCATGACTCCCTATGAGCAGCTTCTGGAAGGCGTGGGCGCTGCCGACGATCCCAACTCCGGCGGACGGCAGATGCCTTCACACTGGGGCCACAAGAAGCTGAACATTGTGACGCAATCTTCTCCTACCGGCACGCAATTTCTGCAGGCGGTGGGCTGTGCAGAAGCTGGACGGTATTTTGGCAAGCATCCGGAAGCCGCAGAAAAACATGAAGGCGATTATCGCCAGTTCAAGGATGTAAGGTTCCAGGGCGACGAGGTGGTCTACTGCTCAGCAGGAGACGGCACTACCAGCGAGGGCGAGTTCTGGGAGGCCATGAACTCAGCCTGCAACCTGAAACTGCCGGTGCTGTTTCTGATTGAAGATAACGGTTACGCAATCTCCGTCCCGGTGGAAGTGCAGACCGCGGGTGGCAGCGTGTCTAAGCTGGTCAGCAACTTTCCCAACCTGTTGCTGGAAGAGTGCGATGGTACGGATTTGCTAGCTTCATACGCCACCTGCAAGCGTGCTGTGGATTACGTCCGTTCCGGAAAAGGCCCGGCGATGGTGCACGGCCATGTTGTCCGTCCTTATTCACACTCACTTTCTGATGACGAGCGGTTGTACCGCCCTGATTCAGAGCGCGAGAAAGATGCCAAGCGCGATCCGGTGACCCGTCTGCAGATGTTTCTGGTGCGCGAAAACATACTGGACGAAGGCGGCATCAACAAGCTGGAAAAAGCCGTGGACCAGGAAGTCCAGGCCGCCGCGGACGATGCGCTGAAAGCGGCTATTCCCTCTACGGATTCCATTTACCGGCATGTTTATTCTGAGGACCTGGACCCGCGCCAGATGGAGTCAGGCCCGCAGCCGCAGGGCGCTGATAAGACCATGGCCGACCTGATCAACGCCTGCCTGAAAGACGAAATGCGCCGCGACGAACGCATCGTGGTCTTTGGCCAAGACGTGGCCGATTGCAGCCGCGAAGAATATCTCAAGGAGAAGCAACTCAAGGGCAAGGGCGGCGTGTTCAAGCTCACCTCCGGCTTGCAGATAGAGTTTGGCGGGGACCGCGTTTTTAACTCGCCGCTGGCGGAAGCGAATATTGTGGGCCGGGCTATTGGCATGGCCACGCGCGGATTAAAACCGGTGGTTGAAATCCAGTTCTTTGACTATATCTGGCCTGCCTATCACCAGATTCGTAGTGAACTGGCGCTGATCCGCTGGCGCTCCAATGGAAACTTTTCCTGCCCAGCGGTGATTCGCGTGGCCATTGGCGGTTACCTGACCGGCGGCGCAGTTTATCACTCGCAGTGCGGTGAAAGCCTGTTCACGCATATTCCCGGACTGCGCGTCTGCTTCCCCTCGAACGCACTGGATGCCAACGGGCTGCTGCGCACGGCGATTCGCTCAGACGATCCGGTGATGTTCCTGGAGCACAAACGTCTCTACCGCGAGACATTTGGCCGCGCGCCCTATCCGGGCGCCGATTACATGATTCCGTTCGGCAAGGCCAGGACCGTGAAAGAAGGAAAAGACCTCACAGTGATTACCTATGGAGCTACGGTGCCGCGCTCGCTGCAGGCGGCGCAGAAGATTGAGCGTGAGCAGAACGTGAGCGTGGAGCTGATTGACCTGCGCACGTTGAACCCATACGACTGGGAGGCGGTTGCGGCTTCCGTCCGCAAAACCAGCCGCGTGATTGTGGCCCATGAAGACACTATGAGCTGGGGCTATGGCGCGGAGATCGCCGCGCGCATCGCCGACGAGCTGTTTGAAGACCTGGACGCGCCCGTCAAACGTGTGGCTGCCACCGATACGTTTGTCGCCTATCAGCCAATATTGGAAGACGTGATCCTGCCGCAGTCGGAGGATTTGTTTAAGGCGATGGAGAGTTTAGCGAGATTTTAATACTGGAGATCGCGCGGCCGTGTTAGGCTGCGCGATGCTTCAGCATGCGAAATTTACGCCCATGACAAACCTTGCGCGCCGTTTTTTACTGTTTACTTTGCTGCTTTTGTTCCTAGGCACAGCCGGCAGCACGGCCCAACAAAAACCCCAGCAACAGCCCAAAAAACCCAGGCTGGTGCTGGCCCTGGTGGTTGATCAGTTTCGCTATGATTATTTGCTGCGCTTTCGCGCCAGCTATCATGGCGGACTCGCGCGCCTCCTGGAGCATGGCGCCGTCTTTGCCGACGCCCGCTACATTCACTATCCGACCGTGACTGCGGTTGGACACTCTACATTCCTGAGCGGCGCCACGCCTTCGGTGAGCGGCATCATCGGCAATAACTGGCTGGACCGTGAATCGGACGAGTCCGTGACCAGTGTCATCGACAAATCGACGGCATTGTTGGGTGGTATTCCTGGCACGAAGGGATCGTCACCGCATCGCATGCTGGTGAGCACGGTGGGCGATGAACTGAAAATGTCTGGACAGCACTCCAAGGTGATTGGCATCTCTATCAAAGACCGCAGCGCCATTTTGCCGGCTGGCCGCATGGCTGATGCTGCGTACTGGTTTGATAATGATTCGAACCACTTTGTCACCAGCGACTATTACATGAAGCAACTCCCCGCCTGGGTGGCCAAAGTCAATGCAGACCGCCCGACCTACAAGTATCTGGGTGTGGAGTGGAGCGCCGTGGACGCCAAGCCAGGTGACAAGCCCTTCTGTTCCATGAAAGCCGGGGCGGAAGTCCGCTTCTGTGGCCCGATCGAAAACACGCCCTTTGGCAATGAGCTGCTGGAAGAGTTTGCGGAGAAGGCAATCGAACAGGAGCAGCTTGGATCGCACGATGGTACGGACATTCTGGCGTTGAGCCTTTCGTCGAATGACTATGTGGGCCATGAGCGAGGCCCGGATTCTCCTGACGTCCGCGATATCTCGATCCGGACAGACCAGCTTTTGGAAAAATTGCTGCACTTCATCAACTCCCGGGTGGGCGAAGGCAATACTCTGGTTGTCTTCACCGCCGACCACGGCGTTGCGCCCGTGCCAAAAGTCAACAATGATCGCAAGATGCCCGGCGGGTGGCTGACTGCCTCCGAATACTCAGGCAAGATTGCGGCGCAGCTTTCTGAGAAGTTCGGCAAAGGAGATTGGTTCCGCTATGACGCAGATGGCTATCTTTATCTGAACTACACAACCGTCGCCAAAAATAACGCTGACCGCGCGGAGGTGCGCAGATTTGCCGCGGAGATTGCGCGCGGGCTGCCGCATATCGCGCGGGTCTTCACGCGCGACGAGCTCCTGCGCGGAGAGGGTGCGGCGGATGCCGTGGGTCGCGCCGTGCGGCTTGGATTTTATGGATCGCGCTCTGCTGATCTGGTATTGCTGCCCGAACCCTACTACATGTTCAGCTCGCCGCCGGGCACGAACCACGTGACGCCTTACAGCTATGACAACCACGTCCCGCTCATTTTTTATGGGGCGGGCATTCGTGCCGGGGTGCATTACGAGGCCGTAACTGTCAACGACGTTGCCCCGACGCTAGCCGCGATTTTGCAGGTAGAGACGCCAAGCGGGTCAGCAGGGAGAATTCTTGTAGAGATTTTGGAGTAACACGGAGTTAGCGCGCTATTTCTGCAGTTTCACCCGCTCCAGCACGAACCGGTCCAGCGCCAATAACAGCTCTTCACGATTCGAATAAGGCCCCGGCTGGTAGCCTTTGGAACTGATGCCTTGCTGCGCCATGTCTGAAAGCGCCCAGTCCTGTTTATTGGTGATGTCCCAGAATTCCACGGCGTCTTGCGGGTTGAAGCCAGGCTTTTTGATTTCGTCAGGATGGAAGTGCCACTCGCAGATGATCTCGGTCTGGTCCACGGACTTGGGCCACATGGTGAACGTCAGCATGTAGTCAGGATGCAGGTTGAGGAAGAAGTTTGGGAGCAGACAGTAGTAGTAAACGTGGCGCTGATCGTCGGCGCTCAGGCCGGGCAGCCCACAGCGGCTGGTGGTGCCGTCCATGGTCAGCGTCTGCACGCCTTCACGCAGGTCCATGCGGCCGCCAAGATACGTAGGCTGTGGCGGCTCATTGTCGCCGCTCATGTAATGCGACTGCTTTTGCAGCAGCGGATGCACGATCGGGCAGTGCAGGCATTCAGAGTAATTCTGAATGACGAGCTTCCAGTTTGCCTTGAGATGGTAAACACGCCGCTCCACCATCTGCAATTCTTCCATGCGCCAGGGCTGGAACTTGCGGTCGAGTCCGGCCAGGTGCTGCTCGAAGGGAATGGGACGAGAGGAAAGACTGATAAAGATATGTCCGTCCCACAACGCCACGGCAACTGCGTTCAGAGGATAGTCGGCCTCGCAAAAGCCCTGCACTTTTTCCATGTGCGGCGCGTTGGCCAGAGTGCCGTCGAGTCTGTAGGTCCAGGCGTGATACTGGCATTGGATGCGGCCGGCGAACCTGCCTTGTTCCGCGTTGCACAGCAACGTGCCGCGATGGCGGCAGACATTGTGGAAAGCACGAACGTTCCCCTGCTCGTCGCGCGTGATAATGACGCTGGCATTGCCGAACTGGCGGAGAAAATAATCTCCCGCGCCGGGAATCTGGCTCGCGCGTCCCGCACACAGCCACATGTCAAAGTGGATGGCCTCCATTTCACGCTGAAACCATGCAGGGTCGGTGTAATAGCGCTGAGGAAGCGTCATGGCTTCAGAAGCCGCAACATCCGGCCGCGTGTTGGAGTAAGAAGTGGACATCTGTCTGATCAGCTTAGCCCTAGTGGCGCAGTTCTTTCAATATCTCGCGCGCGGCGTTGGCGCCCGAGCCTCCAGTCAAGCCTGCGCCGGGATGCGTGCCTGAGCCGCATAAATACAGGTTCCGGATCGGCGTGCGATAGCGCGCCCAGTCAAGCAGCGGGCGCATGGTGAAGAACTGGTCCAGCGCGAGTTCACCATGGAAGATGTGCCCGCCGGTAAGACCGTATGTGTCTTCCAGGTCTTTGGGCGTGATGATTTGCCCGTCTTCCACCAGGCCCGGCAGATTCGGAGCGTACTCGCCCAAGGTCTTGACCACGGTTTCGCCCAGGCTGCTGCGCTGGTTTTCCCAGTTTGTGCCTTTCAGCTTGAAGGGCGCATATTGCATGTAAATGGACATCACGTGCTTACCGCTGGGCGCCAGCGACGGGTCCATGAGAGAGGGGACCGTCACTTCCAGATACGGATGTGCGGAAAAATTGCCGTATTTCGACTCGTCAAACGCGCGCTCCAGGTAGTCGATCTCCGGTCCAATGTGGACGCGCCCGCGCAGAGCATCCTCGCGGCCGTTGAGCGCCGTGAACTTTGGCAGCGCAGACAGAGCAAGATTCACCTTGGCTACGGTCCCCGGCATGCGGTAATTCTGCAGCTTCATCACGAAGTCCGGCGTGAGATACGTGGGGTCCACCAGCTTGAGCAAGGTGCGACGAGGATCGGCATTCGAGATGACCGCCTTTGCGCTGATTTCTTCTCCGCTGGCAAGAACCACGCCGGTGGCGCCGCCGTCTTTCACGCAAACTTCTTTTACTTCTGCGCCGGTGCGAATCTCCGCGCCGGCTTTGGCGGCGGCCGTCATTGCCTGCGTGATCGCGCCGGCACCGCCCATGGCAAAGCTGGAGGAACCAGCGGGATGCGGATCGCCTGCCGCGCGTATGAGCAACACCAGGCTGCTGCCCGCGGACCACGGGCCCATGGCGGTCCCAAAAATTCCGCGCGCTGCGATGGCGGCGCGCAGCAGTTCGGTCTCAAAGAATTCGGCAACCAGGTCAGCCACCGCCATCGGTCCCCAGCGCAGCAGGCGGTACATGTCTTTCTTGCCCAGATTGCGCAGGCTGCGTCCGGTCTGAAGCATGGCCCACAGATCGCCACGGCTGGGATCGTCAATGTTGGGCGGCGCAAGCTTTAACGCGTCCCCAATCACGCTGCCAATTTTTTTGAGCGACGCCTGAAACACAGCGTACTGCGCGGCATCTTTCTGCGAGAACTTGCCAATTTCCTGCGCCGCGAGCTTGCTGTCGTGTTGAAGTGACAGCGCACGGCCATCGGGTGAGAGTGCTGTCACTGCGATTTCCGGAGTCATCAGCTTCAGCCCATGCCGAGAGAGTTGCATGTCGCGAACGATCTCCGGCAGCAGCGGGCCGGCCGAGTGTGCGAGCGCAGAGCAGCGGAAGCCGGGAGAAAATTCTTCCGTGACGGCGGCGCCTCCGGTTTGTGCGCGCCGTTCCAACACCAGCGGTTTGAAACCGGCCTTGGCCAGGTAGAAGGCGGTTACAAGCCCATTGTGGCCGCCGCCGATGATGACGATGTCACGAGTCTCGGCCATCGCCTAGCTGGCTCCCCCGGGGCGCCCGACGCGCGTCGGTTTTGCGCGCGGTGTGGTGGTCTTCACATCCTTCAGAATCTCCAGCGCGGCCAGGCGTCCGGGCGCGCCCATGATCCCGCCGCCGGGGTGCGTGGCAGATCCGCACATATAAAGGTTCTTGATCGGCGTGCGGAACTGCGCGTAGCCAGGGACGGGGCGCAGGAAGAAAAGCTGTTCCAGTGACAGTTCGCCCTGGAAGATGTTGCCTTCACTTAGCCCGAAGTCGCGCTCCAGGTCCAGCGGCGTGAGCACCTGCTTGTTGAGGATGATGTTCCTGATGTTGGGCGCGTATTCAGCGATGGTATCGATCACGGTATTGCCGAATGCTTCGCGCTGCTCGTCCCAGTTCAACCCCGGCCGCAGTTTGTACGGCGCATATTGCACAAAGCATGACATCACGTGCTTTCCC
>JBGPZS010000409.1:0-4221 GCA_041493865.1 Terriglobia bacterium | reverse complement strand
CTTCGAAAGTAATATTCTCAGCTCCTGTTGCAGGCGGCTCGGCGCGCTAGCCGGCCTCGCCGCTAGTCTCATGCTCTCAAAAAATTTTGTCGCTTCGCCCCAAACCGCTATAGAGCCTCCTTCGAAAGTAATATTCTCAGCTCCTGTTGCAGGCGGCTCGGCGCGCTAGCCGGCTGCTTCCGGATATGTCGCTGCGCTCCAAAACCGCTATAGAACAATTTTCGACCTAAATTTCTTCCTAGCTCCTGATGCAACCGGCTCGGTAACTGCTGCTTTCCGATCACCCGATTTACAATTCCCTGCGTGCCTGATTCACCCCCAACACAAACATTCACCGTCCCCCATGACGCTGCCGGCAAGCGTCTGGACCAGTGGCTGGTGTCTCAACTTCCTGACGTAAGCCGCGTTCGCGTTCAGCAGCTCATTGAGCAGAAGAAAATCCTGGTCAACGGAAATACGCCCAAGCCTTCGATAAAGCTCCGCGGAGGAGAAGAGATCGTCATCACGGGCACAGTCGAACTGCCGCCGCTGAGGGCCTTTGCGGAAGACATTCCGCTCGATGTGGTTTACGAGGACGACAGCATCGCCGTGATCAACAAGCCGGCGGGCATGAGCGTGCACGCGGGATCGGGCAAGGGTGAGGCCGGCAATCGCGGGACCATGGTCAACGCTTTGCTGCATCGCTTCAGCGGGCTATCAGAGATCGGCGGAGAGCTGCGGCCGGGGATCGTGCATCGCCTGGACAAGGAGACCAGCGGCCTGGTCTTGGTGGCGAAGTCTGACGTAGCCCACAGAAAGCTGGCGGAACAATTCTCACGGCGAGAGGTCAAGAAGACGTACATCGCACTGGTGCACGGCTGGATGAAAACGCCGAAAGGCACGGTCAACGCGGCCATCAGCCGTGATCCGGTACGCCGCATGCGCATGACCACGCGTCGCGGCTTGCAGGGCCGTCCAGGGCGCGAGGCCATCACGCACTGGCAGGTGACAAAGCAGATGGAAGGCGCTTACGGCAAGTTTTCTTTGCTTGAGGTGAAAATCGAGACGGGAAGGACGCACCAGATCCGCGTGCACCTGGCGTCCACCGGCCATCCCGTGGCGGGTGACACACTTTACGGCGCTCCGGGGAAGCTTTTGAGTTACGGAGGTACAGGATCAGGACCGGCATCTCTGGAAAGGAACTTTCTGCACGCTTCCGCGATACAATTCCAGCATCCAATCAGTAACAGGCCGCTTGCGTTCCAGCAGCCGTTACCGGCTGAGTTACGTGAATTTCTCCGGCAGATCGGGGATTGAGGATTGTTTCCCAGACTATAATGTGCAAGAGAGTTCCAGACATGGATTTCAAGAAGGTAGTTGCGGTGTTGTTTGCGTTCACACTGGTTTGCAGCTTGGCTGTGGCGCAGACCGCGCCGCCGGCCGCGCAGTCACCGGCGCCCGCAGCCAATGCCGTGGCGCCCGGCTCGGCGCCCGCGGCGGACGATACGCTCCCGGTACAGACCTTCCACAGCCGGTCGGATGAGGTGAACGTGATTTTTACCGTCACCGATAAACACAACAAGTTCATCAAAGACCTGAAGCAAGGCGAGTTCAAGATCCTGGACAATAACCGCCCGCCCAAGCAGATCATGAACTTCTCCGCGGAGACGGACCTGCCACTGCGCGTGGGGCTGTTGATCGATGCCAGCAATTCCATCCGCGACCGCTTCCTCTTTGAGCAGGACGCAGCCATCGAGTTTCTGCACCAGATTATTCGTCCCCGGACCGACAAGGCGTTTGTTCTGGCCTTCGATGAGGTCTGGGACCTGACCCAGGATTTCACCGGAGACCTGGACAAGCTGACCAAGGGCGTGAAGGTGATCCGTCCTGGGGGCGGCACCGCGCTGTGGGATGCGGTTTTTTATGCCTGCCGCGACAAGCTGATGAAAGAACGCGAGACCGGGCCTGTCCGCAAAGCAATCATTCTGGTTTCCGACGGCGATGACAACCAGAGCCGTGTATTGCGGCAGGAAGCCATTGAGATGGCACAGCGCGCCGGCGTGATCGTGTACACCATCAGCACCAATCTCAGCAACAATCCTGACGAAGGCGACCGCAGCCTGAAAATGCTGGCTGAAACCACCGGCGGCCAGGCTTTCTTCCCGTTCAAACTTCAGGACGTGGCCAACGCTTTCCACGATATTCACGAGGAGTTGCGCAGCCAGTATTCCCTGTTCTATAAGCCGGATAACTTTGAGGCCAACGGGCAATTTCGTCCGATCCAGATCATGGCGGACAACAAGAAATACAAAGTGCGCGCGAAAAAGGGGTACTACGTGCCCCGGCAGTGACTTCATATCAATAACCAGCAAAGGCCCGCTTCGCTTCAAACCACTATAGAGTCTTCCTCAATTTCCAGATCCTATTGCTCTTGATGCTGGCCGCTCGCCGCGCAAGCCGGGCTCGCGGCTGATGTACTTGCCCAAACTCTTGTCGCTTCGCTCCAAACCGCTATATTTGCGCCGACTCTTCGCATTTGCGCCGCCGGGGCAAAGCTTTGCAGCGCATTTGCAACTATAATGGGGTAAATCGAGCAGCATTCTATGATCCTCAAACCATGCCTGTTTTTCTGTCTTTCGTTGGCACTTGCCTGCGGCGCCGCGGCACAGCAGCCAGTATCCACGCCATCCTCTTCCGCCACCGGCCAGCAGCAGGCTGCGCAGGACAACAGTGAAAAGCTCCCGACCGTGCGTGTCCGGACCGACGAAGTCAATGTGGTTTTCACCGTGGTGGATAAGGACGGCAGATTTGTTCGCGACCTGAAACAGGAGCAGTTCAGGATCCTGGACAACAACCGGCCGCCCAGGCAGATCATGAATTTCTCCGCGCAGACCAACCTGCCCTTGCACGTAGGTCTGTTGATTGACGCCAGCAACTCCATTCGCGACCGCTTCCAGTTTGAAAAGGACGCCGCTTCAGAATTCCTGTACGAGGTCATCCGGCCCAAAACTGACCGCGCTTTTGTGCTGGCCTTTGATGAAACCTGGGATGTAACGCAGGATTTTACCGGTGATGTGGACAAGCTCAGGACCGGCGTTAAAGCGATTGTCGCGGGCGGAGGGACCGCACTCTGGGACGCCGTTTATTTCTCCTGCCGCGACAAGCTGATGAAAGAACCGGCCAGCTCGGCGGTGCGCCGGGCCATTATTCTGGTCTCTGACGGCGAAGACAACCAGAGCCGGGTGTTTCGCCAGGAGGCCGTGGACATGGCGCAACGCGCTGAAGTCATTGTTTATGCCATCAGCACTACGCTCATGAGCAGCCATTCCAAGGGCGATGAAAACCTGAGGGCGCTGGCCGAGGCCACCGGAGGCCGCGCATTCTTTCCCGTCAAGCTGGATGACGTGTCAGCCGCATTTGCCGACATCCAGGAGGAGTTGCGCAGCCAGTACTCCGTCTCCTACCGCCCGGACCAGTTCGTTGCCAACGGACAGTTCCGTCCGATCCAGATTGCGGCCGACAGCAAGAAATACAAAGTGCGGGCAAAGAAGGGTTATTACGTGCCCAGGCTGCAGGGGGAATAACGCCCCCACGTCAGCTTACGGCCGCTTGAGAAGATTCTTACTTGCCCGCCGCCATGTCGTTGGGCGGATAGTATCCTTTGCGCGCCTGGATCTTATATCCGTCCTTTGATTTGACCTCAAGGCGCCGGAATTTGCCGTCATTCACCTGGTTCGTGGAACTGAATCCGAGCGTGTACTGGCTGCGCAGTTCAGCGGCGATCTCGGCAAAAGCTTTATCCAGCTTGTCCGGACGGTTCACGGTGATGACGCGGCCGCCGGTTTGCTCCGCCAGTTTGTTCATGTCGCCGTAGTTCGAAGCATACATGGGATCGGTGATCAGCAGCACGTAGGCGACAACGTCAGCCCTCTGCGCCGCCTCAATGGCATCTTTCAATTTCAATTTGCTGCCGACGTCGTCTCCATCGGTCAGCACGATCATGGCTTTGCGGCCTGACTGGCGGCCCAGGACTTCATCCGACGCAAGATACGCTGCGTCAAAAAGTAATGTGCCTTTCATTGCCTGCGCTGTGGGAACAGGACCCGGGTTGCCCATAGGCGACAAACCTGCGGTATTGGTGTTGATGCGCGCCTTGTCAAGCCCGGCCCGCAGCGATCGCATACTATTGGTCAGGTCTTGCAGCAGGTCTACGGAGATATCAAAGCTGATGACAAAAGCCAG
>JBGPZS010000443.1:0-3886 GCA_041493865.1 Terriglobia bacterium | reverse complement strand
TACTTGCAGTTGTGGGCGAATTCGCTGCTCTTGCTCCTGAGCAGCGCGACCCTGGAACTGGCGCGCCGTTCCATGGCCAGGAAAGAAGATTTTGCTGCCATGGGCATTGTCCCTCCCCGGGTAAAGCATGATCTGCCGTGGCTGGGAATCACGGTGTTGCTGGGTTTTAGCTTTCTGGCAGGACAGGTCCTGGTGTGGAACAATCTGCGCCACCAGGGCGTGTTCCTGGCTGCCAATCCAAGCCGTACGCTGTTTTACATCCTTACCGGGACCCATGCCGTCCACCTTGTGGGTGGCTTACTGGCCCTGATCTATGCCGCAGCTGGACGCCTGCTGGACGCCAAGTTCGAGTCTCAAAGTATCGCCGTTGAGGTTACCGGCTGGTATTGGCATTACCTGGCTTTTTTGTGGTTCGGGATCTTCGCGTTGGTGCATTTTGCGAAAGGATAACCAGAGCCAGGATTGTTCCTAGGTCTGCTCGCCTGAGCGCTTGACCCGGACTACGGTGATTTTTCCGAAACCCTCTTCAAAGCCGGGCGCCTTGAGCTTGGCGGCCATTCGTTGGATCACGTCCTCTTTGACCTGGCGTTCACGCTTGCGGTTGCGTTCCAGGCAAACTTCGAGCGGCACATCGAAGAAGACTGCATGGACCTCATAGCCGAAGCCTTTGGCCATTTTGATCCATTGGCGGCGTTCGTGCGGCGCCAGATTGCTGGCATCAACGTAATTCCACGGCATGCGGGCAATCAACCGGGCACGCAACAACGAACGAAGCGTGGAAAAAACCAATCCCTGATAGCGCTGCTCGGTGATGTCGTCGAAAAGAATCGACCGCAGCATGTCACTCGATAGAGGGGTGACGCCACGGCGCTTGAACCACGTCGTTTTTCCTGAACCGGGCAGGCCAATGGCCAGCACCACCACGCCTTTGGGAGGGCGCGTGGAAGCCTTGCCACTTTGCTGCGCCGGTCGCTGCTCCGGGACGCCCGGAGGCGGGACAGAAGGCGATTCCGGCTGGACCTCCGTCTCCATCCTGGGCTCTTCAGCGGCGGGCGCCTCTACCGCGCTGTCGTGACCCTCAGGGCCCTTTTCATCATAGGTAGGGACAATGGGTTGGGGGTGGGACTCATCAACCAGAGGCTTTTGCTGGCCTACCTTGCCAGTGGCCTCCGTCTCGTTCTCCGGCTTCTTTTTACGGCGCTTCATGCGCTCGCGCATCCAGTTGCGCATGCTTCTGTGTGTAACACAAGCAGCTAAGAAGTTGCAAGGAAAGGAGGTTTTCAAGCAGATAAATTGCCGTGAAGGGCCTTTGGCGGCAGCCGTAGACCGATGAATTCAGCCGGATGCCGTGCTCCTGAAGAGCACAGAGGCGTTCAAACCGGAGTGCGCTAGGGATCAAATCGCTCAAGAGCGTGCAACGAACCAAAAAAGTTAACTCAGCACGAAAATATTCACATTCTGCTGTTGCACTAATGGTGCAGATTGCTATAATTGCGGCCCGCAACCAAGCCAAGTCATTCAAACGTACTCCTGGCGGGTAATGTCCTCGCAGATGGCGCGGATTGGCTCAAGCAATTGAAGCGGAATGCGCAGACGCTTTGGCGCTGCCTTCAAAATGATCGGACTTGACGGCTCGAATGTTCCTGCCCTGGCCCAATCTTGAAGACATCCAAAGAGGTACTCGCAAAAAGAAACACAGAACGTACGTCAACAGTAACGGGACAAATGCACCAGACCATATGCAAGTAAAAATAGGGACAAAGGGACAGGTAAGACAAGAGTTGAGCGGCGGACGAGTTTGAATCTGAAGCGGAAAGAAAAGGACGTCGCCGGGACCCGAAGCACTAACCAGGCGGAAAGAAGCCCACGGCAGCCGGAACCGCGTGCTCCCATCACTGGTATTCAGTGCTTAACAAATCGAGCAAGACTCGGCGGAGACTGACCGTTCCATAGCGGCGGTCCGGACAACGAAGGACTGCGGGAACCAGAGTCAGCGAAGTGTACGCCAGCAACAAAATTGCAAGTAAGCGTTTGGAAACCAACCCAGCAACATTGAATAAAGCCGCGGGGCCTTGCGACCCGCGGCTTTGTCGTTACGTTGCTTTCGCGACCCGTGCAGGGTGTTTGCTTGTCTCGCCCCATCTCTGCTAACCTGATTAGTTTCAACCGCGTATCGGCATTCTACTGTCGCATTTTCTGCATCAAACTTTTCGACGACATCGGGGTTCTGAAGGAGAGTCAAAGCAATGGCAATCAAAGTGGGTATAAACGGCTTTGGCCGGATCGGACGCAACGTACTACGCTCGGCGATCGACGATCCCAATCTGGAATTTGTCGCCGTCAACGACCTGACCAGCCCGGCAACGCTCGCACATCTTCTGAAATACGACTCGATTCTCGGCAACCTGAAGCATGACATCAAGACATCCGGCGATTCGATCACGATCAATGGCAAGGCAGTGAAGGTCTTTTCGGAGAAGGATCCTGCGGCCATCAAGTGGGAGTCAACCGGCGCACAAGTGGTGATTGAGTCCACGGGAAAGTTCACAGAAGCCGAGCAGGCCAAGAAGCACCTGCGTGGTCCGGTGAAGAAGGTCATCATTTCCGCGCCGGCGAAAAATGAAGACATCACCATCGTCCTGGGCGTGAACGAAGACAAGTACGATCCTGCAAAACACAACATCGTTTCCAATGCCTCCTGCACCACAAATTGCCTGGCGCCGGTGGCCAAGGTGCTGCATAACAGCTTTAAGATCCAGAGCGGCACCATGACCACGATCCACGCGTATACCAATGACCAGGTCATTCTTGATTTCCCGCACAAGGACCTGCGCCGCGCCCGCGCCGCTGCGCTCTCCATGATCCCCACTTCCACCGGGGCCGCCAAGGCGATTAACCTGGTAATCCCTGATTTGAAGGGTAAACTCGATGGTTTTGCCATGCGCGTACCCACGCCTAATGTTTCCGTGGTGGACCTGGTGGTGTTTGTGGAGAAGAGCACGACTGTGGACGAGGTCAACGGCGCACTCCAGGCCGCGGCCAATGGCCCCATGAAGGGCATCCTGGGATATGAGACGGCTGAACTGGTGTCCGTGGATTATCGCGGAGACGAGCGCTCTTCCATTGTGGACGCGCCGCTTACGCGCGTGGTCGCCGGCAACTGTGTGAAAGTCATTGCCTGGTACGACAATGAGTGGGGCTACTCTTGCCGCGTCCGTGACCTGATCTATTTCATGGCGAAAAAAGGGCTCTGATGCCGGTTGCGACCGAGAAGAACATGGCGAAGCTTTCCATACAGGACCTGCACCTTGAAGGGCACCGCGTCTTTATGCGTGTGGATTTCAACGTCCCTTTGACGGACGATGGTCGCGTTTCCGATGACACCCGCATCCGCGAGACACTGCCCACGATCGAGTATGCTCTGCGCAAAGGCGCGCGGCTGATACTGGCCTCACATCTGGGGCGGCCGAAAGGAAAATTCAACGCCAAGATGAGCCTTAAGCCGGCAGCGGAGCGCCTGCGTATGCTATTGGACGAAAAGCTGGGGCGCAGTTGCAACGTCGGCTTTGCTCCGGATTGCATTGGTCTGGCGGCCGAAGAAATGGCCCACAAGCTGGAAAAAGGACAGACGCTGCTGCTGGAAAACCTGCGCTTTCACGCGGAAGAGGAAGCAAACGACGAGGCTTTTTCGCGCAAGCTGTCCGCACTTGCCGACGTGTATGTGAATGACGCTTTCGGTTCCGCCCATCGCGCCCACGCCTCGACCGTGGGGATCACCAGATTCCTGGAAAAAGCCGCCGCAGGCTTGTTGATGCAAAAAGAATTGGAATACCTGGGCAAGGCCACAACGAACCCGGAGAAGCCCTTTGTGGCCATCATCGGCGGC
>JBGPZS010000292.1:0-5437 GCA_041493865.1 Terriglobia bacterium | reverse complement strand
TATAGCGTCGTGCGGTGGCGGACAACCTCCTCCTCCTCCGCCGATCACAGGAACTCCAGCCGGTACATTCAGCGTAACGGTGAGTGCAACATCAGGAGCCACAACCCATACATCGGTCATTACGCTGGTGGTGCAGTGATCGATTACCGGTTCAAGCGTTAGCTGCGCCGGCTTGCACAGGACACATACGAAAAGCCTGCATTCCAGACACTAAAGAATGCAGGCTTTTTCTTTCGGGAGTTCCACTGTCACAGGACTGCTCGTTATTACACCACCTTCAGTTTCCACCGTCCCTGGCGGAAGACATAGATGGAGATCAATGAAAGCAAGACCTCTGCAACCAGAATTGCTGTGTACAGTCCATTCGGCCCCAGTTGATAATGGCGGCCAAGCAGATAGGCGATAGGCAACTGCACGGCCCAATAGCAAATCAAGTTGATGACCGATGGAGTAAACGTGTCTCCGGCGCCATTGAACGCCTGCAGAATCACCAGACCGTACGCATACAGGATGTAACACAGGCTGATGATGCGCAGGCAGTCGGCGCCAAATTTGATCACGAGTGGATCAGCGCTGAAAATCCCGACCAGTTTCGGCGCTAACAGCAGGAAGACCAGCGAAACGGCTCCCAGAAAAATCATGTTAAAGAATCCGGCGCGCCATACTGATTGTTCTGCGCGGTCGGGATGTTTGGCGCCCAGGTTCTGACCCACCAGCGTGGCCGCCGCGGCGCCTAATCCCCAAGAGGGCAGAATGGAAAAAATCACAATGCGGATCGCCACCGTGTAGCCGGCCGTGGCTGCGCTGCCGAACGATTGCACCATCCGAACCATCAGCACCCAGCTTGCCGTGGCGATCATGAATTGCAACGCTCCGTTTCCGGCGATGCGCATGATGTTGAGCATGATCTTCAGGTTGATTCTCAAATGCTCGCGCAGAATCTTGATCCGCCCGTTGCCTTTGCTGAGGAGATAAACCTGGTAGAGGATTCCTATACTTCGTCCGATGCTGGTGGAGACCGCCGCCCCGGTCACGCCCAGCCGCGGAAACGGCCCCAGGCCCAGGATGAGGCACGGATCCAAGCATAGGTTGATGAAGTTGGCCAGCCACAAGACCCGCATGGCGACGGCGGCATCTCCGGCGCCACGAAAGATGGCATTCATTAGGAACAACATCAGGATGATTCCCGACCCGCTCAGCATGATCCGCGTGTAGGTGGAGCCCATATGCTGGATCGCGGGGCTGGCGCCCATCAGGGCAAGCAGCTTTGGTGCCAGAGGGAAGCACACGGCGAAGATCACGGCAGCGACGATCAGGCCCAGAATGATCGATTGCACCGCCGACTGCGCGGCCCCTGTCTTGTCTTGCTCGCCGGTCCGCCGTGCAACCACAGCGGTGGTGCCCATGCTCAAGCCCATGGCAACGGCAAAAACCATCACCAGCATGCCCTCGGTGATGCCGACTGTGGCCGTGGCGTCTGCGCCAAGGTGAGCAACAAAGAAAATGTCGACGATCCCGAAGAGCGATTCCATCGCCATCTCCAGCACCATGGGCACAGCAAGCAGCACGATGGCGCGGTCAAGGGAAATGGCGGTGAAGTCCTGTCTGGAACCGAGCAAGGCCTCTTTGATCAGGGCGAACCATCGGGCTGCCCGGGATGGAGCGGGGTTTGCAACACTTGAACTCAAAGCAAATCTCCGTGGAACTGCCGGAGGGCAGTCAGCTGAAAAAAGTTTCAGAGCGTATGAATCCGCGCGACCAGATAACAGACGGCGGTTTACGGAAGCGCTGGTTAGTTGGAGAGGTGCATCGGCGTAGATAATTTTTTACCACGAGATGGGCGCCGGGCGCAAACCGATGCAAGAGCAATTTAGATCAATCACAAAGTCCCCTTAGGGAGCAGTCACTGTCTCATCTATAATCCTGCGCGAGGATCCCGCCGATGAAAACTTCGCTTGCTGTGCTGCTGTTGTCCGTTGCGGCTTTTGCGCAGAACCCTGAAGAGGGCAAAGTCGTACGCTATGAGCTGAAACCCAGCGAGCTGAAGTACACCTATGCTGCGTCCTATACTCCGGTCGCACACCTGAAGTCCGGCAATATTCTTGAAACCAATACGGTGGATTGCTTCGGCAACGCCATCAAGAAGCCGGGCGACACGCTCAGTATGGCCCCGGGCGACAATCCTCTGACCGGCCCGTTTTACATTGACGGTGCCGAGCCGGGCGACACGCTGGCGGTGAAGATCCTGGACATCAAACTTGATAGCGACCAGGGCATTGGGGCGCTGGCGCCGGGTTTTGGCGCCATCAACTCCACCAACTACACGCCCATGCTCAATGAGCCGATCAAGGAAAAGATATGGTTCTATCCGGTGGATCGCGCCACCAACACGGCGACGTTCAAGGCGCTCGATTCCAAATATACTGTGAAGATTCCCCTGCATCCATTTTTTGGCTGCATTGGCGTAGCGCCGGCCGGCGGCGAAGCCCGCAGTTCCGTAGTGCCGGAGGCTTTTGGCGGCAACATGGATTCGCCTGAGGCCAGCGCGGGCAACACCGTATATTTCCCCGTGAACACTCCTGGCGCGATGCTCTTCCTGGGTGATGGCCATGCCGTGCAGGGCGATGGTGAAGTCGCAGGCACCGGCCTGGAGATCCCGTTGCGCGGCCGGCTGCAGGTGCGCGTGATCAAAGGCCAGAAAATCAACTGGCCACGCTTTGAGAATGACGAGTACATCATGACTGTTGGCGCATACCGCCCACTGGACGACGCGCTGCGCATCGCCTTTACCGAGCTGGTCGGCTGGATCCACAATGACTACGGCCTCTCCGAGATGGACGCCTACGAGTTGCTTTCGAAAGTCGCAGAAATCCGGCTGAGCGAGATGGTGGACCCGAATTACGTGGTGATCGCCAAGGTGAAGAAGAGCTTTTTGCCCAAGCCGAATAGCGCCTCTCACAAATAGAAGCAACTCAATCACAGAGGGCACAGAGTCGCACGGAGGGATGGCAAAGGTTCAGTCCTGAGCGGGTGCTGACGGTGCTGATTTCCTCGGTGTACCTCTGTACCCTCTGTGGTAAAAAGCGGTTACAACTTCTGCAGATAATCCACGATCTCCGGGCTGGTCCAGTTCACTGGGCCAATAAATTTGCGACGGAGCACACCAGATGGATCAATGATGAACGTCTCAGGCTGGCCGGTTGTGCCATAAAGGTCGCTGCTTCTCTTTGCGCGATCATTGACGGTCAGGAATTCGATGTTGTATTGCCTTAGGAAGCGATGGTACGCGGTGGGATCGTCATCCGTGCTCACGGCCAGGACCGTGACCTTGGAACCCATTTCCTTCTGCAACCGTGACAATGACGGCATCTCAACAATGCAGGGCTCGCACCAGCTGGTCCAGAAGTTGAGGATTACGATCTTGCCGCGTAAATCGCGCAGGTTGACCGTCCGGTCTGTGTCCTGGACGGTAAAATCCGGCGCCGTCGAGCCGATCAAGCGCAGCTTGGGCTGGTCATTGCAGCCGCCCATCCCAGCCAAAGCAAGGGCCAGGAAGACCGTAGCCACGATACGAAGGGGTTTCACCCTCCTATAATAACCCGATTCAGATGGAGACGGCCCACACGAAAATAATCCTTGTGGATCAGTATTCCGGCCCGAATGAAGAGATTACAAGGTTTCAGAAGGGGACCACCAGGGGCGGACAAATTGCCATTCCATGCAAGGCCGATCGTTGATCGGACGATCGAGGAATGGTTTGATATATTCGTTATCTCAGGGATGGAGATGCCTGCACGACTCGCTGCTGCTCAACCACCAAAGCTGTCCTTAGTTCGACATCTCACGTTTCCACATCATCGCAGTGGCTGGGCGTATGCACTGGACGCTCTCAAACCTCTGCTGAAACCTGATGGCGTGGCTCTCGACCCTTTCATTGAAGCAACTTTCTGCTGGGACCTCCAGAAGAATGAGCAGTCCGGGGAATTGCCCTATCGCAGCGACTGGATCGCCATCATCCACAATCCCCCTGGAATTCCCACATGGCACGAATTCGAGTCTGCTCCGCAGTCCGTTTTCACTTTGCGCGCGTGGCGTGAAAGCCTGCCCTATTGCCGCGGGATCTACGTTTTTTCTGAAACCATGTGCTCATGGCTGAAACAACGGACCGACGTTCCCGTGGCGGCAGTAATACATCCCACAGAGCTTCCTGATCGGTGCTTCAGTGTCGAAGACTTTCTGGAGAATCCAGTTCGCCGTATCGTCCAGGTGGGATCATGGCTGAGACGGCTGCACTCGATCAGCCTTCTGAAGGTCACGAAGATGCGGAAGACGCTGCTTTCGCCCAGGCCAATGCCCGATCCACATCTGGAATCGCTCCTCCGCCGGGAGGCCAGAAATGAGCCATCGGCCAGGAATGCTGACTGGTCCTCGGTTGAGTTTCTGTCCTACCAGTCCCCCGGCGACTATGACAGGTTGCTTGCCAACAATGTCGTATTCCTTGATCTTTATGACACAGTCGTGAACAACACCATTCTCGAATGTATCGTTCGGCGAACCCCCGTGGTCTGTAATCGTCTTCCTTCTCTGGTGGAGCTACTTGGCCCTGAATATCCGCTGTTCTTTTCCGATCTGGAAGAGGCGGCCGCCAAGGCTGAAGACATGGCGTTGATTGAGAAAGCCCATCAACATCTTTCCGGCATTCCAAACGATCTATTTTCTCCAGGCAGCTTTCGAGATTCTGTGACGCGGGCTGATATTTATCGCAACTTATGAGCAGATAGGCTTTCGTTTTGGGCACAAACAAAAGGAGTTCACAAAGGGAAGACTTTTATTTTTGTGCCTTTATGAATCTTAGGGTTATCCATATATTGTGTCACTTTTGTTACGCTCATACATCCATTCCTATGTGCGCGGTGAGTTAACATGGAAGGGAAGGAAATACAGATAATCCGCACCCAAGGCTGCACAAGGTTCATCTATTCGGAAGGGCGATCCAGACTAAAGAGCTGATTCTGATGGTCTATCTCACCAGGAAAGCGGAGTTTTCGGCGTCGCATTACTACCACAATCCGGAATTCACCCCGGAGGAAAACCAGCGGATTTTTGGCAAGTGCAACAATCCGCACGGTCACGGACACAATTACACGCTGGAGGTCACCGTCAAAGGGAAAGTGGACCAGCGTTCCGGGTTTGTGGTCGACCTGAAAGAGTTGAAGGAGATCATGAACCGCGAGGTGATCGATGCCATGGACCATCGGCTCCTCAACAAAGAAGTGGCGGAGTTCAAAGATCAGATCCCAACTACTGAGAACCTGGCGATTAGCATCTGGCAGCGTCTTCAGCCCAAGCTCAATCTGGCGGAGCTGCATCGTGTCCGCGTATATGAGACACCGGACCTGTTTGTGGATTACTACGGAGAAGCATGAAGGCTTATCTG
>JBGPZS010000133.1:0-9035 GCA_041493865.1 Terriglobia bacterium | reverse complement strand
TAGGTCTTTAGTGGCGATAGGGACCCTCCCCTTCGGCAAGCTCTAGGAGGCGGGAATTCGGAAATAGGGCAGCGCCCTGAATTTACAGACGCCGGACTTCAGTAACAAACATCTAAATCACAAAGCTCGTACAATATCTGTATCCATATATGACCGGCCGTCCCCTGGTGGAAACCGCGCGCAATACCATGCTCTTCAGTGAGATCGTGAGCATTGCCGTGGATTCGTTCCGCACCAGCAAAGTTCGTTTCGCGCTTACTGCTCTGGGCATGGTCATCGGCACAGCCTCGCTCATCATGGTAACCACGATTGGCCTCACGGGAAAGCAGTACGTCATGAACCAGATTCAGGCCATCGGCGCCAACCTGATCTACGCCTACTATGAGGGCGGCGGGAACAACTCCGTCAACACCGGCGTTCGGGATGATCTCACCGTAGAAGATATGAAGGCGGTGCAGCAAGAGGTGCCGGGAATCCAGGCGGCCTCTCCCATGCTGGAGACGCATGACCGCATCGGGGTGGGAGGCGGCAAGGAACGCGACATCCTGGTGCTGGGCGTGTCACCGCAGTACGCAACCGTCCGCAATCTGGAGGTCCTGGCCGGCCGCTTCTTTGACGATGAGGATTCCATGTCGCGCGCCCATGGCGCGGTGGTTACGCAGCAGTTTGCGCAACGCGTTTTTGGCGGCCAGAGCGCGGCGGTGGGCCGGGACATCAAGATCAAAGGCCTGCCTTTCGTGATCATAGGCACTTTTCGCGAGCGCGTGGAGACCTTTGGCCAGTCGGAGATCGCAGGAGACACGGTCCTGATTCCCTACAGCGTAGGGCGATATTTCAGCGGAAACGACGCAGTGAAACAGATTTTCTTTTCTGTCTCCGATGCGGGCGATGTCCCGCGAGCGACAGAAATGATCCAGCACGTGCTTCAGTCGCGGCACCGGCCAGAGTCAGTCTATCGCGTGGACAACCTGACGCAACTGCTGCAAGTGGCCAGCAAGAGCGCAAACGCGCTGACGTTGGTGCTTCTGGCGATCGCCCTGGTCACCCTGATTGTGAGCGGCGTTGGGATCATGAACATCATGCTGGCCAACGTGCGTACGCGCATTCGCGAAATCGGGATCCGCAAGGCCATCGGCGCAACCCGGCGTGAAATCAGGCTGCAATTCCTGACGGAGGCCGTCCTCATCTCGCTGGCTGGAGGGATCGTGGGCACGATCCTCGGCCTGGCGCTTCCGTTCTCCGTACGCTTTCTGACCGAATATCGCATTCCCATCTCCGGACTGTCGGCGATTATTGCGATTGCGGTGGCGACGATGGTGGGCGTGATCTTTGGTACCGTGCCGGCGACCAGGGCCGCACAACTGGATCCAGTAGAAGCGCTGCACTACGAATGAGCCAAGGCGCCATAATTAGCAATTGGCTAGATATTTTGGTGCATAAGGCGCATGTGGAATGGTGCGTGCATTGCTTTTGCCAATTGCAATTGCCCTTTTGCCTGCAGGATGCTGACCCGCAGAGTGCTGAGTGCTCTATACTGATTCAGCATGCTTGCTTTCAAACGCATCCTTCTTAAACTCTCCGGCGAGGCGCTGGCCGGAGACAAAGGCTTTGGGGTCGAGACCAGCCGCATTCACTCTATTGCTGGAGAGATCAAGGAAGTCCACGAACTCGGCGTGGAGATAGCGCTGGTAGTCGGTGGCGGAAATTTTTTCCGCGGCGTGGCGGAGCAGGCACGCGACATGGACCGCGTTTCCGCCGACCACATGGGCATGCTGGCCACGGTGATCAACTCCCTGGCCTTGCAGGACGCGCTGGAAAAACAGGGTGTCCACACGCGCGTGATGTCAGCACTGGAAATGAACCAGGTTGCCGAGCCGTTTATCCGCCGGCGCGCTCTGCGGCACATGGAAAAAGGCCGTGTGGTGATCTTTGCCGGAGGCACCGGCAATCCTTATTTCTCCACGGACACAGCCGCTTCCCTGCGCGCCATGGAGATCAAGGCGGATGTGATCATGAAAGCGACCAAGGTTGACGGCATCTATGACGCCGACCCCAAGCTCGTCAGCACAGCCACCATGATCGAATCCATCAGCTACCTTGACGTTCTCAAGCGCGGGCTGCGCGTGATGGACGCCACCGCTATCTCCCTCTGCCAGGAAAACAGCCTGCCGATCGTGATCTTCAATTTGAATGTCCACGGCAATATCAAGCGCGTGGTCACGGGTGAGAAGGTGGGATCGCTGGTTTCGGCGTAGCTAGGGATCCTTCGCCAAGGGCTCATGATTTCGCCTGCGGGCTCCCGCTTTGCTCACGCCCACAAATCGGCTCAAGGTGGGATCGCTGGTTTGGCGTAGCTTTTTTATTTCTCCGCGAAGGTCACAACCTCATTTTCTGCGGGTATCTCCATCCGATGCTTCGTGACAGCAGCGTCTTTTTTGGTTTTCGCATCGAATGACTCCAGCGCGTAGGGAATTCCCTCCGAACCTAGCGGCGAATTCGCATCGCTCAGGTGGAAATGCAGGTGGGGCTCAGTGGAGTTGCCGGAGTTGCCGACTAGCCCAAGCACCTGTCCGCGCTTTACGTGGTCGCCGACTTTTACCTTCAGGCTTCCAGGCTGCAGGTGCGCGTAAAAGGCATACCGGCCGTGGCCGATATCGAGAATTACGTGATTTCCGCCAACTGTTTCCAGAGTAATAGGTACTGCGCGAGAGTTCGCGCCGGGAACGTTCTCAGTAATTCCGTCTTTTATCTCAGTGACGATTCCGTCGGCCACAGCCAGGGCCTCACTGCCATAGGCTCGGTAATTCTTGTTGTCTTTGGCGTCGCCCGTGAATGTTTTGCCGTCGGCGTTCAGTCGCACCCAGTCTATGGCGAAGCGTTGCGCAATCCGCGCCCGGCCATCAACCGGGATCAGCGCCCGGCGATGTCCTGAGCTGTTGGAAGGCCCATTCCCTGCGAGCCAGTTGTCTCCGCGCAAAGGAGCGGCGATCGTGGCCAGGTCCTGGCCAACAGTGATGCGCGCACATTGCGCTGTGATCTCATCCTGGTTCTTGCCTGCTTTTACCGTGATCTTGTGCTCAATCGCCGCGGGAACTTTGGCCGGGCTGTCCAGCGTGACCCACATATAAACATTGGTCATTTGCCCTGGAGCCAGGCTCAGCTTGTCCATGCCCGCGGCCTGGTAATTTCCGATGACCAACACATTTGCCAGCAGGTCAGATTGGTCCAGGTGCGCCAGAGTGTTCCCTGAATCGCCCAGGACCTCAATCCGCGCAAGCGTGATGTTCTGCATGGAAAAATTGGCGATGTGCAATTCGTACACAAGGTGGGTTTTGCTGTCCGCTTGAAAGGCAATGGGAGCAATAGGAACAACCACGTCGATCGGCGCGGTGAAGGGCTTCTCAGCGGTGGCTGGCTTTGTCGCCTCCTTTGTTGCCGAGCCTGCCTGAGAGCGCTTGAACACCAGCGGCTGGGGAATGCTGTTCTGCGTCCACGTGCCGCTGATCTCCGATCCGTCCTTGTTGAATGTGCCTTCATAAAAGCCGTTGACACGCTCGAAATCGACTCGAAGTTTATCGCCATTCAGCGTAATTTTGTCAGCAGGGATGGTTGCGCCCTGGTCTACGCTATCCATGGTCCCCTTGTACTCGCCGGCCGCAGATTTTGTAAACGTGAGCACCAGCCTGAGTTTGACTGTTCCCGCGCCCAGCGCTCCCTGCCAGGAGCCTTCCGGATTGGCGGATGCCTGTGCCAGGCAAGGCAGACAAGCAGAGAACAGCAGCAATAACATGCACGCTGCCAACACAGCGCTTCGAGGCGATTGATTCATATTCGTCATGTCAAATGATCCGGGAAACGATTTTCAAAAAAGCTGCCAGCAGCAACAGGACGAAGCCGCCAATGAAAAGCCGGGCCATCCACGATCTGCCTTTGCCTTTAGCTATGAAGGAAAGAAACAGCGCGACAAACCACATCAGTAGTGCAAGTTTGAAGATCACAGGCGCGGATTATACAACCAAGAATGGATCAAATCCCATTGCGCGAAGGCAGAATGCTTAAGATTAAGTCAGTTGCGGGGAAGCCGGCGCCATCGCTGACGGGGAACGTCTACTCATTTCGCAGGGTCCAGGATTTGCCGCCGTCCGCGCTCGACCAGGTCTGGTTGTCAGATGTTTTCACCTGTACGTTCAAAGTGACGGCCGTGATGTTTACGATTGTTCCCGTGGCGGCATCGCCCAATTTGACAATTTCCCAGGTCAAGCCGCCGTCGCGCGAATGGATGAGGGATGCATGGCTGCCTCCGGCCCAGACATCGTTCCCGCGCGCATTTACGAAAGAGAATTCAATGCTGCCGTTGATTGCCGGATAAGCGTCTTCCCACAGGGACGGACCGACGGACTTGATCAATTTTCCGCCAGCCACCTTCCACACCGTTGGTGTGGATTCATATCTAAGCTTTGACGACAACGCGCCGGAGCTCAGGGCGTCAGACCTGGCCAGGCTGCCGCCTTCAGCTTTTTCCGGTGCAGCCGCGACCTCAGCCGACTGGCCCTTGCCCAGGGTAGCGCTGAACGTGCCCAGCCCTCCCATCGTACTGGTGCCCAGAGTATTGCCGCGAATGGCAGGAGAGGTTGAAGGTGCATGCAGATGCAACGTATGTACGGTTGCTTGCGCCATTTTGCACAGTTTGCAACCGAAAGGCTGTGAGGGCGGAGCCGGCGTCAGAATTCTTACGTTCGATTTGCCGTCGGCGTTCTGAGGTATATCAGAAAAACTGGCGATCTTACCGCCGTTGGCGGTAAAGGCGCGACTTCCGGAAGCCGGCTGCGGTTGCGGGGCCGAAGGAAAGTCGTTGTTGCTTTGGCCATCGGTAACAATATTATTGTCACTGCTGCTTGCTTCAAAGAAATTGGTGTTGACGTAATCCTTTTTCTGCAAGCTGGCGGTAAGGACCGGCGCCTTCGCTGCTGTTTTAGCCGGAGGAGGAGATGCAATCAATCCAGCAGCAACCTTCATCCGCGCTGACTCGTCACTCTTTGGCCGGCTCTCGGTTTCTTTAGCGGGAGCAACCCGATTCGCCACCGCTGCCGGCGCAGACTCAGGTTCCGCGGCTTGTGCCGATAGCGGTTTCCTCTCTTGGGCCTGCGTGCTTTGATCTTGCAGAGGAGCCACTTTCGCTTGCTGGGTATTCTGCGCGGAAGGTGGCGCCGGCTTCTGTGGAAGTTGAAGCACCAAAACTGCGATAACCGCCATGGCTGCCACGGAAGCTGCCAGGCCAAAGCCGGGCGTAAATAACCGTCGCCAACCGGAGATCGGGGCCGGCTTGATGACCGTCTGTGTGACCAATTCGGGAAGCTCTGGCTGGCTCAGTGCTACCACCGTGCGGCACGGCTCACACACGGAAAGGTGCGTAACCACCGTCTGGCGCTCGGCCGCGGGCAGAGACTTTTCCACGTAGGCCGTAAGCGTATCAGCGTCAGGATGCACGCGGACGCCGCCGTTTTCGGCAACGGCGAGCCTTTGGCGCAATAGGTTGGGCAATTCAGGCATTGCTAATCAGATCCCTTATCCTGTTGGAACGCAGCAGGACGATTTTCTTGCAGTTTTCTGCTCACATCCACTTGTAAATAACGAACATCCGCTTCCAGGGCTTCTTCCGCCTGCCCCCGATTCATCCCCCTCGATACCAGTCCGGCCAACACCTGCTTTCTCAGGCCCTTAAGCAGTTTTTCCAGCCGGCGGCTGATGGTGGATTCATGTACCCCGACCATACGGCCAATTTCGGTGAGAGTACGGTCATCCAGGTAATAAGATGCCAAAACCAGCCGATCTTCACCGTTTAGCTGTCCCAGGGCCTCGTCCAGGGCCGCCCCCAGGCGGCTGTCCAAGGGGCTGGTGGGCCCGGCAGGCGCTGCGGAGAACTGTACCCCGTCTTCGGCCTGTTCTTCAAGACTAACTAGACGTTTTTGCTTGCGGTAGCGATTCACGAATTCCTGGGCCAGGACCGTCCGTAACCAGCCCTCCAGTGACCCGCGGCCCATATAGAAATTCAACCGTGAAACGCGACGCCCGTCCCGTTCAGAGGTTCCGTAGAGATCGGCATAGAGAGAGTCAGCCAGGTCGCGCGCGCTGGAATCTTCCTTGGTGATGCCGCGCGCAATGTCGTACAGCTTCTCACGAAAGCGCGTGAGAAAGGCTTGCCACGCAGCCTCGTGCCCTGCGGCACAGGCGCGCGCCAGGGCCAGTTCTTCCAGCTTCAGGTCGCGCCAGAATTCCAGCTTCTGCGGCGGCGCGGCGGCCGGCATGTATTTGCCTGCCACCTGTTCCAGTACCACCTCAAAAGCTTGCAAGGTTAGGCCGTAGCGCTCACCTCCACTTTTCTCAAAGAGAACGCGGATAGAGAGAACGGTTCCTTCAGCCGGCCTGGGCCCAGAACTCATGGTTCGGATAGTACCAATTTTAACCGCAAGAATACTGCCATTTTACATTCTTTAAGGTGAAACAAGGGGCTGGATTGTGAAAGGGAGTTTGATATGAAGCAGTCTTTTCTGGCTATTTTGACGGTTCTCCTGTGCGGCCTGGTACTGATGGCCGCAGTTAATGCCGGAGATTCAGGTGGTTTTCCGGCCGGCGCCAATGATTACAAGATCTTAGCGCCTATTTCCCATGGCGATTTGACGATCTTTCCCGTGGTCTCGGCTAAGGTCCACGATACCAGCGATTTTATTACCCTCGACGAGGGCATCCGCTCCGGTGAGGTAGTTGTCACCGAGGTGGGCAACCTGCATTCCACCATGCGGCGCCGCCAATCCCATCCTGTGCGTCCTGTCGGCGGGGCGGAAGTGAACCGCCTGGTGCTGGTGAACAACTCCAAACATCCATTGATCTTGCTGGGCGGTGAAGTCGTCACCGGTGGCAAGCAAGACCGCGTGGTGGGAAAAGACCGCATTGTTCCCGCCGAAAGCGATCCCGTGGACCTCTCGGTTTTCTGCGTTGAGCATGGACGCTGGACGGAGACCTCCACAAAATTCGATACCCACGCATCCGTAATGCTGCAACCGAGCGTACGCATGAAAGCCATGGCCGATCAGGACCAGCAGAAAGTCTGGGACGAAGTTGGCCGCAGCCGTGGACAATTGTCCGCGAAGGTGGCAGCGCAGCCGACCGTTGGTGGTGGCGCGGGCGGCACAAGTAGGGATGGCACAACAACAGGAAGTGAGACTGTTGTGGTTACTTCATCCTCCATGGCCGTCGAGCTGGCCGAGTTAAATGGCACAACTTCTTATGCAAAAACCCGCGAAAACGCTGCAGTGCAAAAGCAAGTTGAGTCAATCACCGAGCCGATGCAGAAATCGTACGAAAGCGTGATCAAACAGCTGCGGAACCAGAATGCAGTTGGCGTCGTAGTAGCAGTCAAGGGGCACATTGTCTGGGCTGACATGTTTGCCAGTAGTTCCTTATTGGGAAAATACTGGCCCAAACTGCTGGAATCCTACGCCACTGAGGCGCTGACCATGCCTGGCGCGCGAGTGGAAATAAGCATCAAAGAAGCACAGGGTTTTCTGGAAAATTGGCACGCCAGGCATGAAGTGGTGGACAGCGAACCAGGTTTGTATCGCCAGCGTGAGTTGATTGGCGACAAATTCAAGGCGTTCCAATTGACGTCTTTGCTGGCGAAAGAGGCTTTTGACGTCCATTTGAGCAAGATGGCGGACTAAGGTCTTTCAACAGGCTGGGAAAAGTTACGTTAGGAAACGTGAAGAATAAATGTGTTTCGGGCCTGCCAGGCGCTGCAGGTCCGAATTACTTTCGTCCTGTTACCTATGATTGAGGTCCCGTAAATTTTCCTGCAACAAAGCCGATGGTATACGTGTCTAATACAGCAAGGAAGGTATAAGGGTCGGAGGTGACCTATGGGAGAGAAATTCTCAGTGGCTGAAGTGGCGGCGCTTCGGAATGAGCTCCTGCAGGGAGGTCTTGATTCATTCCAGACAGCGGAACTTTTAAAAATGTTTTTAGCCGGGCGCGGATACGGCGTATCGCCGGAATCGGCGTTGGATGCAGCAGGCCGCATTGAGAGCGCGAATTGCAATGTGGAGTTTCTGCACAAAGAACTTGAGAGCATGGCATTAGTGATGTAACCGCATTACTAACACTGAAAAGAAGCCGGGCAAACCAGCCCGGCTCTTTGTTTGTCGGCGGTTGCTCTACTCGCACCGTAGTGCCTCCATCGGATCTACTTCCAAGGCACGCCGCGCGGGAATCAATGCAGCCAGGCTTCCGGTTGCGGCCAGCAACAGGACGGCCGCCGCGTAACTCAGAGGATCAAGATTGCTCACGCCGTACAGTTCCGCCCGCATCACGATGGAGGCCGCGGCTGCCAGTCCAACCCCTGCCGCCAGGGCGATGCTGAGCGGCATAAAAAACCCAGATACCATGCTGTGCACCACTCGGGAAGGCGTGGCGCCCAGCGCTATACGAATGCCAATTTCCCGCGTGCGCTGCGAAACGTTGTAGGCAACCACTCCATAGAGTCCGACTACCGCCAGCAGCAGCGCCAGCGCGCCCATGCCGCTGATGACGCCGGTGATTTTCCCGGAGAGACCTATTTTTTCATCGAACGCACTCTTCACTGTTTGGACTTCCGGGCTGATCACGGGATCGATGGCGCGGGACACTTTCGCCAGTGCGCCGGCTACGTCCACAGGCCGCCGCGAAGTGCGGACCACAATCACCGCCTCGGTAAGGTCCTTGTCTTCCATCGGCAGGTATAGCTCGGCCGAATTGCCGTCACGGAACCCGACGGTGCGCGCATTCCCTACCACGCCAATGACCGTCAATTGCTGGTTGCCCAGTTTGTGGGTTTGCTGAAGAGGGTCTTTGCCCCGCCAAAGCTTGCGGGCGAAGGATTCGCTCACCACCGCCACGTTGTGGTCGCTCGGGGTAAAGATGCGTCCCCGCAAGAGGGGAATGGCCATGGTGCGGAAAAACTGCGGGCCTACCAGATTGAAGTACGCGTTGAACCGGGCTTCTCC
>JBGPZS010000070.1:0-11726 GCA_041493865.1 Terriglobia bacterium | reverse complement strand
GTCCCGGCACGCCGATGGAGACTGCGTCATACTGCCAGTTCGCCGCCAGTTTTTTTACCTCGGCAACCATCTTGCCGGGTGTCAAGTCAGGACCGGATGGAAACTTCACAGGCTCTTTGCCGCCGCTGGTAAGGATCTTGACGTTTGTCCCGCCGACATCAACTACAAGCACCTTCATCCGTGGCCTTTCTAGATCAAGAGGTGCTGTGTCAGGAGGGAGGGTTGCTGTATTTTTTGACAGGGTCGAGTTCTGCCATGCAGCCGCACAGCGCCATGACAAGTCGTGCCTTGGATCGGGTGATACGGGCGGAAGCTACAGCTGTTCTTTAGTACGGCCAGCTTTCGCTGCTGCATCAGCGTCTAAGAGAGAACGACTAGCGAGAATGGTACGAGATGGCGGTCGTTAGTCAACGGAAGACACGCGCCGGAAAAGTGGCCTGTGACGGTGCGGAGGAGATTTTCCAATGGACGACAACACCATCAGCATTCTCGACGGTTCCACATTCCTGATCTCAAGTCGGAATGGCGATATCGAAGCCGGGCCCGATCAGCCGCACGGATTGTTTTACAAGGACATGCGTCATCTGTCGAAATGGAAACTGACGATCCACGGCAGATCGCTGGATGTGCTTTCGACCGATACGGTTGAGTACTATTACTCCCAACACTTCTGCGTTCCGCCGACAGGCAGCTTTTACAAAAATCCTACCATTTCTATCGTCCGCCGCCGTTATATAGGTGACGGCTTCATAGAAGACGTCGCCGTACTCAACCACGGCCTAGAAGCTGAAGAAATTGAATTGCGCCTCGATGTGGGTTCGGACTTTGCTGATCTTTTTGAAGTCAAAGACTCCCTGCAGAAGAAAGGTACGCTCTACCATGAAGTGCGCAATCGCCAACTGGTGTTGGGCTACCGGCGCGATAACTTTGTCCGCGAAACCGTCATTTCTTCCACTGTTCCCCCCACTGGCGCAGACTCGAGCATTGCCGTCTTCCATTTCACCCTCCAGGCAAAATCGAGGTGGAACGTCAGGTTCAGCGTAACTCCAGTGACCGGGGAAACTAAACACCCGCCGAAATTTTCAACGGCTGGGGGCACTGCCATCCGGCGCAACTTAAAGAATTGGATCACAGAAGCGCCAACCGTGACTTGCCATCCTGAGGCCGTGCACCTCTACATGCGCAGTCTGGTGGATGTGGCGGCACTTCGCTTTCGTCCAGATACCATGCCGGAGCGCTCGCTTCCCGCCGCCGGCCTGCCCTGGTTCATGGCCTTGTTCGGGCGCGACAGCCTGATCACCAGCTACCAGATGCTGCCTTTCAGTTCCGAACTGGCAGCCACCACTCTCCAGGCCCTGGCGGAAACCCAGGGCAAGAACCTGGTGGAACTTACAGAAGAAGAGCCTGGGCGTATTCTGCACGAGCTGCGTTTTGGCGAACTGACCTATTTCCGCGAACGGCCTCAATCTCCTTACTACGGCGCCAGTGACACCACTCCGCTTTTCCTGGTCCTGCTGGATGAGTACGAGCGCTGGACTGGAGACGTAAAGCTGGTGCGTGCACTCGAGCCCAACGCGCGCGCCGCACTGGACTGGATTGACCATTTTGGCGATCGCGACAATGACGACTACATCGAGTATGAGCGCAAGACCGACCTGGGCCTGGATAACCAGTGTTGGAAGGATTCATGGAATTCCATTCTCTTCCACGACGGTACGCTGGCTCCTACGCCGCGCGCCACCTGTGAGATCCAGGGATATGCCTACGATGCCAAGGTGCGTTGCGCCCGCCTCGCACGCGAAATATGGGAGGATGAGGCGCTGGCGATCAAGCTTGAAACTCAGGCCGCCGAGTTGAAACGTCGATTCAACCAGGACTATTGGATTCCCGATCGTCAGTTCTTCGCCGTGGCTTTGGATGGCCACAAGAGAAAAGTCGACAGCTTGTGCTCCAACATAGGCCACTTGTTGTGGAGCGGTATTGTCGAAGACGACAAAGCCGAAGCGTTAAGAGACCACCTGATGGGCCCCAAGATGTTTTCCGGGTGGGGCATTCGCACAATGGCGGAAGGCGAGGGTGGCTATAATCCCATCGAATATCACAATGGAACCGTCTGGCCACACGACTGCAGCATCATCGCCGCCGGCTTGGCCCGCTACGGGTTCCGCAATGATGCAGCCACCATCATTGGCGGAATCTTTGAAGCCAGCATCGCGTTCCGGTATCGTCTGCCGGAAGTCTTTGCCGGATATGAGCGCGCGAAGACCCGCTTTCCTGTGCAATACACAACAGCTTGCATCCCCCAGGCATGGGCTGCAGGCACGCCGATGCTGGGAATCCGCACCCTGCTCGGACTGGAGCCCAAAGGCGAAGTCCTTACCTCCGCCGCGGATGCCGTGATTCCTCCATGGATCGGGACCCTTACCGTGGAGGGGATTCGTGGCCGTTGGGGACAGGCCAACGTGTCTGCCAAGGGCGATGACCAGGCCATGCTGAGCCTGAAACAGATCTACGAACGCCTCCTGACGGCACGAGAAGGTCTGGCGGAGACGGAACTGGCAGCATAGCCGAACATCAGGGAGCTCACCCAGTGGGCATGAAGAAATGCCCTGAGGGGGTACGAACTCCTCCTGTATCTTTTGCCAGATGACGCGAACAAGTAGTATGGCCCAGCATGGGCAGAGGTATGGCGGCCGCCGTATCGAATGTCCTGTCTGCGTCTTCCATAACCTTTTCATAACCTGTAGCGGATTGCGACAAGGAATTGCCATCGGTTCAATCACTAGGAAAATCAAAAACTTTGGACGTTTAAGCAGAGTTCACGAAAACGCGGCATGCGTACAAACCTTGATGAATGCCCGCAATGCGCCTACCGGGGATAGTGCCTGACGATCTGGACTGGCCAGAGAGGCTGGCGCAGAATTGATTGCGGTTTGGCTTTTCATGAAGCTGCCTCATCATCCCGTTTGCGTCCTGTTTGCGTGTTTTGCCGCGCTTTGCCGTATTCTGCCGACTCGCCTTCTATAACATCAAGCGTTTCAGGAGGGTCGGTATAGTAAGCTATTAAGGCATGGCAGCGGAAAACTCATTTGACATCGTCAGTAAAGTGGACCTACAGGAGGTCTCCAACGCGATTCAGAACGCGCTCAAGGAGATCCATACGCGGTTTGACCTGAAGGACTCCAAATCCGACATTCAGCTGGAAGGCAAAGAGGCCCTGATACTCACCTCAGCCGATGACTACAAGCTGAAGGCGGTGACGGACATACTCCAGGGCAAGCTGGTGAAGCGCGGGGTGCCGATCAAGGCGCTCTCCTACGGCGCGGTGGAGCCGGCGGCGGGCTCGACCGTGCGCCAGAAAGTCACCATGCAGCAGGGAATCCCGATTGAGAAGGCGCGCGAGATCGTGAAGGCGATCAAGGATTCGAAGAAGAAAGTGCAGGCTTCGATCCAGGGTGACACCGTGCGCGTGAGCGGGAAAGATCGCGACGCGCTGCAGGAGATCATTGCGCTCCTGAAGGGCCGCGACTTTGGCATTGATATGCAGTTCACCAATTACCGGAACTGAGCGGCAAAATTTTTTACCAACAAAGGACACGAAAGAAATATTCAACATCGTTAGCGCTGCACAGGACATCGAAGGGTCTACAGGGTTTTTAAGGACAATTTGAGCTTACCGGCCACTACTACCGCCAAAGAAGTATTTGAGCTGCTGCGCGACGACCTTGCCGCCATTGAGCGCGAGTTCGGCCGCGACACGGTTTCCAGCGTCCGCGCCATCACCGATATCGGCGAGCACCTGCGCGCGGGCGGTGGCAAGCGTATACGCCCGGTGCTGCTGCTGCTCTCTGCCAAGCTTTTTCCCAACAATGAAAAGAGTGTAGTCCGGCTTGGCGCCGTGGTGGAAATGCTGCACACAGCCACGCTGGTGCATGATGACATCATCGACGAAGCCGAGACGCGGCGCGGGCGCCCCGCGGCCAACACCGTGTGGGGCAATTCAAAATGCGTGCTCGCCGGCGACTGGCTTTACATGCAGGCCTTCAAGATCGCGGTACAGGAACGCAACTTCCGCGTGCTGGACGTTCTCATCGACCTGACCCAGCAGATGGTTGAAGGCGAGCTGTTGCAGATGGAAAAGCTGGGTAAGTGCATCTCGCTGGAAGAGCATTTTGATCTGATCTTCCGCAAAACGGCGTGCCTGTTTTCGGTTTCCACGCGGCTGGGCGCGATCATCGGCAATGCTACGGAAGAGCAAGAAGCGCGCCTGGGCGAATACGGGCGCAACCTTGGCCTGGCCTTTCAGATCGTGGACGACGTGCTTGACCTCACCGCTTCAGAAGAAGTCCTGGGCAAGCCGGTGGCCAGCGACCTGCGCGAAGGCAAGGTTACGATGGCGGTGATCCACGCGCTGCAGCAGTGCACTCCGGCCGAGCGCAAGCTGGTGGAGACGGTGCTGCAAGAGCGCGCCTTTGTAAGTGTGAAGCATGAACAGATCCTGCAAATGCTGGACCGCTACGGGTCAATTCCTTATGCCTATGACGCCGCGGCCAAACACGCCGAGCTTGCGCGCAAAGCCATCTGCTCGTTTCCCGATTCAGAAATCAAACGCGCATTGCTCTCGATCCCGGATTTTATTGTGGAAAGAAATAGCTGACTTACTGCGCCACCTGCTTGAGCCTTTCGCGCAGATACTCCTGCTCAACCTTGTTGGTGACCAGCCGGAGAGCAGCGGCGTAAGCCTCCGCCGATTCTGTCCTTCGGCCGAGCCGCCGCAGGATATCTGCCCGCGCAGCATGAAACAGGTGATAGTCCTCGAGCCGCCCCGACGCGCCAACCTGATCGATCTGTGCCAGCCCGCGCTCCAGACCGTCGCTCATCGCCACGGCCACAGCATGGTTCAGCGCAACAATGGGAGAAGGCGCGAGCCGCATCAGCTCCTGATAGAGCAATGCAATCTCCTGCCAGTCAGTCTGCGCCGGCGAAGCCGCTTCTGCATGGATCGCCGAGATCGCGGCCTGCAACTGATATGGCGCCGGCCGATGCATGTGCAACGCGCGTTTGAGCAATCGAACGCCTTCATGAATCCGTTCCTGGTCCCAGAGAGAGCGGTCCTGCTCTTCCAGTGTGACGAGCTTGCCTTGGCGGTCCATGCGTGCGTCGCGGCGCGAGTCGTGAAGCAACATAAGCGCGAGCAGGCCGAGGTTCTCAGGCTCGTCGGGCAGAAGCTCGCACAGCGTGCGGCCCAGCCTGATGGCTTCAGAGCAAAGCTCGCGGCGAATCAGCGAGTCGCCCGCCGTAGCCGAGTATCCTTCGTTGAACACCAGGTAGATCACGGACTGCACGGAGCTGAGACGCTCAGGCAACTGCCCCCGCGGAGGAACTTCATAGGGAATGTGCGCGTCGGCGATTTTGCGTTTGGCGCGGACCAGCCGCTGTGCCAGCGTCGGCTCCGGCAGAAGAAACGCGCGCGCAATTTCCGGTGTAGTCAATCCGCCCAGCGTTCGCAGCGTCAACGCGACCTGTGCTTCCTGGTGCAGCGCCGGATGGCAACAGGTGAAGATGAGGCGCAGCCGGTCGTCAGGAAACGTGATCGCCTCGGCTTCAACCATAGTCATGTCCGGTTCATACGCGGTTGGTGTTTCATACAGCAGCGGTCCTTGTTTCTCCCGCCGTGTGCGCTCACGGCGACTGTGGTCCACAAGTTTGCGGTGCGCCACCGAAGTGATCCATGCTCCGGGATTATCGGGCACGCCCTTCACCGGCCAGTTGCCGGCGGCCGTCGCAAACGCTTCCTGCATCGCTTCTTCCGCAAGGTCAAAGGACCCGGAAATGCGAATCAGCGTGGCTAGGATGCGGCCTGATTCCTGGCGAAAGACAGATTCGATCGTGTTGCGGAACTCATCCATTGCGAGCGACTGCACTCTGCGCCATGTGCAATGGGTTTTCGCTCGCCGGAACCGCCTGCAGCGGACGAATCTCCACGCAGCCCTGCAGACCGCCGCACGCTGTGGGAATCTTTGCAGCCCACCCGACGGCTTCGTCAAGATCTTTGCAGTCAAGAATGTAGTAGCCGGCCAGTTGCTCCTTGGTTTCGGCAAACGGGCCGTCGGTAATGATCGGGTTGCCGTTTTGCCGGCGGACTGTGGTAGCTATGCTCGTGTTCGCCAGCGGCTCGGCGGATTCCAGCACGCCCCTGGCGCGCGCTTCCTGCATCACCGCGACATGGCCGTTCATTACCTCCTGCTGCTCTTCTTGCGAGCGGGCCAGCGCGTCTTCCTGTGTGTAAATCAAGAGCATGTAGCGCATAAATTTCTCCCTTGTCAGACTGAATCGGTGAAGGGAAGCGCGCTTGGTGGCAGAACCAGTCGCGCCCCCGCAAAGACGTGCGCCGCAACTTCATTTTACGCGGTGGTATTCAACGTTCTCCACAAATTTGGGCTTGCCGTTTTCCTGGAAAGTCCAGTTTGCGGTGAAGGTATCGGCGCCGGCGAACTTAAACAGGACGTTATGCATGTGTCCGGCATTCGTATTGCTCAGGTTGCCGCCGCCGGCAAAGTCGAACACCAGTTGGTTGCTCGCTGGATCGTATGCTTCAGCCTGCATATGCGGCTGGTTGCCTGCCGTGCAGTAATGCGTCAGCACCAGGCGATTGCCGTCAAGATGGTACACGGTCAGCATCTCGCCTTCGCCCGGCACATTTACGTGCTCCACCAGCGCGCTGCCGTTGGAGATTAATTCATACGAACTAATCACCTTGCCGCGTTGGCTGGATGCTTCCCAGTTTCCGGCCAATGTTTTTAGTTTGCTGAAAGCCGCGGCAGCATTTGTGTCCTGCTTGTCGGCCGCGCGGGCTACGGTGCCGGCCAAGCCCAGCCAGATTACCGATGCCGCCAGCAAGCCCATTGTCCAGATCGAAATTGACCGAGTATTGCTCATTGCTTCCTCCTTTTAAGATCGCCGGCAGGATCCTCTTTCGTCCTGCTCACCGTAACGACGCACGATCCAGCCGGAATCGACACCGGATGCATTCATTTTTTTAGCGAACCTTACCAGGGAATTGCGTCATCTTTATTGAGGTAGCCTGGAGCAGCCTCTATACTTATGGACGGAGAATAAAGCCGTGCCTCTTTCGGTTGTAATCGTGGACGATGAGCAACTTGCGCGCGACGAGTTGAGCTACTTGCTCAAATCGGTCGATGATGTAAACGTTGTGGCCCAGGGTCACAATGGGCTGGAAGCCGTGCATCTCATCAAGGAGTTTTCGCCGGATTTATTGTTCCTGGATGTGCAAATGCCTGGGCTGGATGGTTTTGGCGTTCTCAAAAAGCTGCTCGATAAAAAGCTCCCCATGCCCCAAATTGTGTTCGCCACGGCCTATGATCAATATGCTGTTAAAGCATTTGAAGTCAATGCAATAGATTATCTTCTTAAACCATTTGATAAGAAACGCGTCAGCCTGGCCGTGGAGAAAGCCCGGAAGAGAGTCCAGGGCGCATCTACCGGCACGGAACGGCTGGACACACTGGTAAAGCTGCTCGAATCCCAGCGTCCCCAGAATTCCAAAGTCCTTCTCCGCAGTGCCGGGCGACTGCTCCTGATCGACCAGAAAGACCTGTGCTTCGCTTCCATTGAAGACGGTATTATCAGCGTGGTGGCCACGAATCTTGAGGGTCAGTCGAATTGCCGCACCCTTGAAGAACTACTTGAAGGCCTTGACCCGGAGACGTTCTGGCGCGCTCATCGCTCGTTTGTGGTCAACATCAACCGCATCAAGGAAGTCGTGCCCTGGTTCAAGAGCTCCTACCAGCTCCGCATGGACGACCGTAAGCAAACCGAAATTCCCGTCAGCCGCGCCCAGACCAAAAGGCTTAGAGAGCTATTTGGACTGTAGGTGAGGGCTGGAGCAAATTTTTTCCTTCAGGTATTTTTTAGGCCGTCAGACGGACCCGTAAGTTTGGCCTGGCCATAAGCCGTGGCCGCGGCAAATATGCAGAACGCGCAGAGTCGAAATCGCATGCTGGGATTGTACTTAATTTGGCCGCATTTCCGGCACCACCGTGATTTCCAATCTGCGCGAACCGCGCAAGACAATCAGGCTGGTTGGCACGCCGATCCTCTCTTCTCCCAGGAGGCGATGGAGCACGTCCATCCCTTCCACTACTTCGCCCTCGAGCATGGCGATTACGTCTCCTTCTTGCAGGCCCGCCCGCTGCGCCGGACTCCCCGGTTCGGCGGAGAGGACCAGCGCTCCGGTCGAAGTTTTCAGATCGTAGTGGCGTGCGATGTTGCGGTTCAGCGGGGCCGTCTGCGCCTGCACTCCAATGTAACTCCGCCGCACCCGCCCAAAGCGAATCAACTTGCTGGCGATAAACTGCGCGGTATTGATGGAGATCGCAAAACAAAGCCCTTGTGCCGGCAAGATTGTGGCCGTGTTCACGCCTACCACCTCGCCCAGGGAATTCACCAGCGGGCCGCCGGAGTTTCCTGGATTCAGCGCTGCATCGGTCTGGATCACGTCTTCAATTAGGCGTCCTGACTGCGAGCGCAAGCTGCGTCCCAGCGCGCTGACCACGCCGGCCGTCACCGTGTACTGAAAGCCGTAAGGATTGCCGATCGCTACCACCAACTGGCCGACGCGGATCCGGCGCGAATCACCCAGTTTCACGTTATGGAGCGTCGGCGCGTCGATCCGCACCAGCGCCAGGTCCGTATCCGGGTCCTCGCCAATCAACTGGCCGTTGAAGTCCCCGGAGTCGGGCGTCCATACCGTAATCTTCTCGGCCCCGTGCACCACGTGGCTGTTGGTTAGAATGAATCCATCCGGGGTAAAGATGAAACCGGAACCGCCGCCGCCCCGGCCTGCCTTGCTTTCTATCTGTATGCGGACTACCGAAGGGCTCACCGACTCTGCCACCGTGGTCACAACGCGGGAATAGGCGTCCATCGCTTCTGCTTCAGCCGTCTGCCGCGATGCTGCCTGCGTCTCCTGTCCGGGAAAAGAGATCAAATAGGGCTTGTTGCTCATAACCTCATTGGATAGGCCGACGCGCGCAAAAGATTCAGAGTGCCGCAGAGCCTGCCCTGAGCGAAGTCGAAGGGCGCGAAATAGTGGTAGCCCAGCGCTGACCGGGTTCTCGGCACGCGCATTTTTTCGCGTGGTGGGGTGGGGAAGCGTGGATACGCTTGCAAAAAAGAAGGGCCCGAGCGGGGCGGCACACCCTTTACAATTCTTCCGTGACCGCTTTGAAAGGCAAGACCGTTTTCATCACTGGCGGGGCCCGCCGTCTGGGCAGTGCGATTGCTGTGGCCATGGCCCAGGCCGGCGCCAATGTTGCCTTTACCTTCCGTTCCTCTGCCAACGAAGCTGTGCAGACACTGAAGCAGATTGAAGGCGCAGGCGTTCAGGGCCTTGCCGTCGAATGCGACCTCCGGCAAGAAGCCAGGATTGATCGGGCCGTCAGTGAAGTCCTTCATCGGTTCGGCCAAATCGATCTCCTGGTCAACAATGCGGGCGTCTTTCAAACCGCCAACCTCGAAGACATAACCATGGAACAGTGGGACGAGGTATTCGCGGTGAACGTGCGCGGGCCGTTCCTGGTTTCTAAACGTTGTGTCCCATCGCTGCGCAGCGCCCGTGGACGCATCATCAATATGGGTTCGCTGGGTGGCGAGAAACCCTGGGCCACGCACGCCCATTACTGCTCATCCAAAGCGGCGCTGCACATGCTCACGCAGGTCATGGCCAAGTCGCTCGCGCCGGAGATCGCCGTAAACTGCGTCGCCCCCGGCATGATTGCCACGGAAAGGGACCAACAGGACCCTGCGCTTCTTGAGAGATTAGCCGCCCGCACTCCGATGAAAAAGAACGGCACTCCGCAGGATGTGGTTAGCGCCGTGATGTACTTTGCCACCGCACCGCACTTCATCACCGGACAGGTCCTCACGGTCGATGGCGGTCTCGGTCTCCGCTAGTTGCGGCGGTCTGTTGATCGTGAGTTTCCTTTTCTTAGGTTCGTCATCCCGAGCCTCCGTCAATGAGGCGCGTTTCGGGTTCCCCATGCGCGCGCGCTTTTGCGCGTGAATGGGCAGAGCGCCCGAATAGGAGCGAGGGACCTTGCGTTTGGATCTCGAGCCTGCTCGCAAGCAAATATCTTGAAGCTAACTTTATCTCTGGCTCACAAACGCCTTCACCACAATGGCCCGCGGGTCTCTCCCCAACGGAATCATCGTCTCCAGCGCTGGCGCTTCCGGCTGCGGACGGCCCTTGTTGTCGATCAGGGAAAGCACCGTCATATCACTGCTCCCGGTATTCACCACCAGCAACAGGAGCTGGTTTGGAGAGAACGCCAGACCCTCGGGGTGGCTGCCCACGGGTACCGAGCTTGTCCGCTTACCGTTGTCAATGCTATAGACCGCCACCGAATCAGAGCCGAAGTTCGCCACATAGAGCAGGGCATTGTCAGGGGAAACCAGTGCGTGCGCCGGGTGGTCGCCAATCTGAAAAGTATTGTTGACCTCATTCGTTCCGGTCACGATCTCCGAGATCGAGCTGGCGTCGTAGTTGCTCACAAAAACTTCGCCGCCATCCGGCTTGATTGCCAGATGGACCGGTGTTTTGCCCACGTCGAGCTGCGTCAGCAGCCGGTCGCTCTTTAAGTCCACCGCGCCAACCTGCTTTGACTCGCTGCAGGCCACAAAGACCTTGCTCGAATCCGGCAGGACCGCCAGATCAACCGGTTTGGCGCACACCTTCACCTTGCTGCGCACCGCCAGCTTTTCCGTATCGACAATAGCAATCGAATTCTCATCGCGCAGCGCAACAATCGCCAGCTTGCCGTCCGGCGTCACCCGCGCCAGGTTGCTGCCGTTGCCGGTGGGAACATCCTTGAGCACCCTGCGCTGGTCCAGGTCGATCACTGACAGGTTGGCCGAGCCGGAGTTGGCCACGTAGGCGCGCTTGCCGTCGCGCGAAATGTCGATAAAAAACGGTGCGCGATGCACGGCGATGGTTGAGACCACCTTGTTGGTCTCCGTTTCAATTACGCTGATGTTGTTGGATTCAGTGTTGGCAACGTAGATTTCATTCTTTCTGGGATTCACGGCCAGGCCGGTCGGGCTCCGGCCCACTGACACGGTGGTCAGGATCGCCAGAGCGCGCAGATCGATCACGGTCACGCTGTTGCTGCCGCCGTTGGAGACGTACGCGTATTCGCGGTAGTTGGGGCTGGGTTCCGGTGTCTCCTTGCAACCGGCCAGCAACGCAAGTAAAAGACAAACCGCTGGAGCAAAAGCGCGCAAGTTACCTGCCGGCCTTGGCTATCGCCGGTTGGGTTTGTGGCTCCTGAACGTTGCGGTGCAGTACGGCGGCTATCTGCCGTATCTCTTGCATCAGCTCGTCAAATTGGTCGGGGAAGATGGACTGCATCCCGTCGGAGAGCGCGTGATCGGGATCGTGGTGGACTTCCACCATCAGCCCGTCCGCTCCCACCGCCACCGCCGCCCGCGAAAGCGGCAGTACCTTGTTGCGCTTTCCCGTGCCGTGGCTGGGATCAACGATGATGGGCAAGTGGCTCAACCGCTGCACCGCGGGAACAATGCTCAAGTCCAGCGTGTTGCGTGTGTGGTCGGCAAAGGTGCGCACGCCGCGCTCGCACAGGATCACCTCATAGTTGCCTTCGCTCAGGATGTACTCCGCCGCCATCAAAAACTCTTCCAGCGTGGCG
>JBGPZS010000364.1:0-4622 GCA_041493865.1 Terriglobia bacterium | reverse complement strand
TCAAGTCTACCCAGGGCTCAATAATTACGCCCTGCGGGCTGCGTTGTGCGCCGAAGCAAAGATTTATGCGTTCAAGGCGAAATTTTCCTTGACTGTCTCTAAAACAATCTGATATAGCATAACGTAATGAAAGTGTTTTCGAACAATCAGGCGGCTAGGAAGTTGGGTATTAGCCCAATGAGCCTTAGCCGCTACGTACGGGCAAAGAAGGTCCCCACGCCGAAAATGCTCGAAGTGGGGGATTCCAGCCTTCACGCATGGACTGAGGCCGAAATTGAACACGTCCGCCAACTCCTGCCCAAGATCGCCAACGGCAGGAAAACCCGTTACCAAAAGCTCCGTGCAAAACAAAAGGCACAGGCCAAATCACCTGTGCCACACAAGAAAAGGAAAACTTGACGATCCACAATCCGCCATCAGCCAAAGGCTAAGAGCTAAAGGCTAATGGCTAAAATCCAACGGGCAGCGCCCGGTGCTTGTCACACCGAACGCGCCCTAACCAAATCGCCTTCAAGGAGGCAACATGGCTGTTATTGAAAGTAAACGCTCTCTCCCCTCCGCGCAACCCACCGCCACAACACCAACCCGGAAACACCGCAGCTCCAAACGCGCAACCGCTAAACCAAATCGCAAAAAACGCGAGAAGATCCCGCCTTCCTTGCGTTGCACCGTCACCAAACGCGGCAAGACCACCATCCGCCGCTATCCGGACGCAGCTTCCACCGCTTTGAAGAAGCCAAAGGCAAGCCAATCGACTACATCGAGTTCTTCACCGCTGGCGAGTACAACTCGATTGACATCGCCTTTGAGGACAAGACCGCTGTGCACTTCGTCATCGAGCCCAGCTTTACCCTGGAAACCGAATACGCCGACTGGAAGACCGGCAACTGGCGTGGCATCAAACGCTGGCCGCCCATCCGCAGCCAGACCCTCAGGGCCTGATTTCTTACCGTTCAACCTTCCCATCCTTTCCACCTCGTTTGCGGAAAGGATGGGACTAACAAACGTAATCTCCGATCACTGTCATCCGCGTTCATCCACGGTAAGGTTCTCGTTTTTCCGATCACCCGATCTTCAGATCACCCGATCACCCGATTCTCAAAACCTCCACACCACGCCGCCCGAATACCGGAAGCTGTTTTGGTGATTGTTAAGGTCGGTGGAAAGCCCTGAGGCCAGCGCATCGACGGAATTGAAATTCGTGCGCAGGTAGTCAACTTGTGCTGCGCGGATGGCGAAGTGCCGGCTCAGACCGATATCGATACCGCCGCCGAAGGCCATGGCAAACGCATTGGCGCTGGTGATGGGCATAGAGAATCCGCCGATGATGGGTACGCTCACGCCGGCCGACAAGCTGGAATGCGCCGCGCCGAACAGAGCGTGTCCGAAGACCGAACTCTTGCCAAAGTAAGCAGTCGCCGTGGGGCCGAAGAGATAGTTATAGAGGTGCTGGTGGGTGCCGGCCGAGAAACCTCCAAACGAAAGTCCGAGGTCTCTGGAGTTGCCGCTGACGTCGGCGGTGACGCCAAAATGCCGTGTGAAGTTGAAGGTCCCCTGGCCGTTCCATCCGTTGAAGTTGGTGCTATTGTTCCGAAGCAGGGAATACCCGCCAAAGACGGTTCCGCGCTGAGCGTCGCCACTCTGGGCCTGGGCCATGAAGGGTAGACACAAAAAGACACACATCGAGATCGCAAATTTGCGCATTCTCTTTTACTCCTTAATAAATAAAGGTGGGCTCTGGTAGTTAAAACGCGGTTCGCGGCGAGTAGTTGTGGTGGCGCAGGTAAAGAAGTGTAGGTGGTCAGAGAGATCTGCGGTTAAGACTTGTAAGGGACGCCAGAAAGATCGGGTGATCTCGCGTCACCCCAGCGCTTTTAGCATCTCCGCCGGGCTGGCGTTGTCGCCGAAGGTCTCACTCACGTGGACGAAGAGGTCTTTGTTGCCCGGCGCAAAGACAAAGCTGCCGCCGAGCTGCAATGGGTCTTTGCCCAGGCGGTGCTGCTTGTGGCCGGCGGCCTGAGCGCGGCGGCGGGCCTGCATGTTGTCACGACGCAAGAGGTGGAGCAGGGAAGCGTGGCGCAGGCCGAGCGCCTTGTAGGCTTCGCGTTTTTCGTCAATCAGGAGCGGGAATTTGATGCCGCTCTTTTCGCGGAAGAAGCTGGCGTAGCTGGAGTCGCCCAGGCCGACCACGGCCAACTGAGCGCCCTTCTTGCGAAACTCTTCTTCGAATGCGCGCAACTGCGCGACGTGTTCGCCGCAAAAGATTCAACCGTAGTGGCGCAGGAAGACCACCACGGCCGGCCCGCTTTCCCACAGCGAGCCCAGGCGCGTTGACTTGCCTTCGGGGTCGGGGAGCGTGATCGCCGCCAGCTTGCTGCTGAACGATTCAGCCATGCCTGACATTCTCGGGGCAGGCCAAGGAGGCTGTCAACCTGCCAGTGGCCGGATTCGCACATATATATAAGGAGAGGGAAAGCCAGGATTTGGCAGTGGGTCAGTTTGGATATCGTTGGCAAGACTGACCACTTCCCGGGTTTCAAATTTTAGATTTTCAAATCCAGGATTTGTTATGCTTGCCCGGTTATGCGCGAAATCCGTGGTGCAGTTGCAGTTGTGACCGGAGCGGCTTCGGGAATCGGCCGCGCCCTTGCGGTTGACCTGGCGAAGCATGGCGCGCAGCTTGCATTGGCCGACGTCAACTCCGCCGGACTGGAAGAGACCCGCGCGCTGGTGGCCGATGCGGTTGCGCGCACATACTCGGTAGACGTTTCCAAGGCGTCCGCGGTAGAGGACTTTGCCCATCGCGTCCAGCAGGATTTTGGCCGCGCGTCACTGCTGGTGAACAATGCCGGAGTGGCGCTCATGGGCACCTTGACTGAAGTCTCACTGGCGGACATGGAATGGCTTGTGCAGATCAACTTTTGGGGTGTGGTTTATGGCTGCAAGTTTTTTCTACCCATGCTGCAGCGCGAGCCCGACGCCCACATTGTGAACGTGTCCAGTGTTTTCGGCCTGATCGGCCCGCCAGGACAGACAGCCTACGCGGCCAGCAAGTTTGCCGTTCGCGGCTTCAGTGAATCGTTGCGGGAAGAGTTGCGCGCCACGTCTGCCATCAAGGTCACATCGGTGCATCCTGCGGGCATCGCCACGCCGATTGCGCACAACGCCCGTGCCGGCCGCGGCATTACCGCGGCAGCGCGCCAGGAAGCTGAGGAGTCCTTCAAGAAAGTCGCGGTCATTACGCCAGAAGAGGCGTCCCGTGTGATCGTCAAAGGAATTCTGGGAAACAAGAACCGTGTGCTCATCGGCGCTGACGCGTATCGCATTGACCGCATCCAGCGTCTTTTTCCCGCGCGCGCCAGCGCTATGTTTGCCGATTGGCTGGCCAGGCGCCGCCGGAAAGAAGAGTCGTCGCCCGTCGCGAGCGCTTCCAAAACGGTATAACTGAGCCGCCGGGCCAGAATGGTGGGAAACAGGTATCAACCTGTTTCGGGAAGGCTGTCCGCCGGTCGGCGGGAACTTTTTTGACAATTCTTTCCTCTCGCGACATAATGCCTCGCGGTTCTGCGCGGCTGAACGCGGCGTTTGACCTCGATTATCTCAGTAAAAAATCTGATGGCACGAATGTCGGTTTTGCCATAGAGTTGTGCGGATCATTTAGCGCCCCAATTTTTAGCCTCATGGCTGGAACGTTGCCCGGTCTGCGTTCATGGGCGTTTTACACAATGCAAAAGGTTTTAGTTTGAATAAGACGTGGACGCAATCCTGTGGGATAATACTCGGCCAATGAAGGGGACAAGGACTATTCGCTTCATGAATGAACATTCATTCACGCTTTTGCTGGCGTTTTCGCCCGCCTCAATCGAGCGAAAATACCGGACCATCTCCTCACGCTTCGCCACTGCCACCTTGGAGGGTTTATGAGATCGATCAATCTGTTGAGAACTATTCTTGCGTGCTTGCTGCTAACCGGCATGATGTTTGCGCAGGGTGTCGGCGCCTCGGGCGACCTTAGAGGCACCGTTACGGATCCTTCCGGCGCCGTCGTTACCAACGCCACTGTTACGGCTACCGATGTCGACAAAGGCATCAAGCACACGGTGGCCACGGACAACAACGGCCAATATCGGATGACTGGACTGCCACCGGCTAACTACAGCGTGAGCGTCTCGAAGTCTGGCTTCCAGCCGGAAGTCGCGAAAAACGTTGTGGTGAATATCGGACAGACCAGCACGGTCGATTTCCCCATGAAGGTATCACAGGTCTCTGAACAGATTGAGGTCACCACCGAACCGCCGGTAGTTGAGACGGAGAGAGGCGCGCAGGCGAACGTCGTCAGCGAACAGTTGATTCGCGAGCTGCCCATCAATCGGCGTGACTATCTGACGTTCACGCTGCTGGCCCCCGCTGTCTCCGACTCCACGCGTCTGGCCTCCGACCAGGATTACCGTGTAAAGCAGACACCCCAGAGCGGCCTCTCCTTTTACGGCAGCAATGGCCGCGGCAACAGTGTAACTGTTGACGGCGGGGAGGTGAACGATGATGCGGGCGGAGTAAGGTTGAACATGTCGCAGGATGCGGTCCAGGAATTCCAGATCAACCGCAGCAACTACGGGGCCGAC